>JAHZES010000150.1:0-2112 GCA_019421725.1 Clostridiales bacterium
AGGCGCGCCGGCTTGATTTGAAAATAACGGGGCGCTTGCCCCGATCGATATAACGGAACGCGGCACGCCTGCGGGCGCTGCCGGGCCTCCCCTTTACAGAGCGGGAGACTTTTGAAAGGAATGAATTTACAGATGGAATTGAACGCTGCAATGGTAGAAGGGATCGTGCGCCAGATTATTGCACAAAACGGCGGGTTCGTCGGGCAAAGCTCCGGCGAGGAAAAAGCGGCGGAGCCCGGAGCGATCCCGGTGGGCGTTTCCAACCGACACATTCACCTGACTGCGTCCGACGTGGAAGTGCTGTTTGGCAAAGGCTATGAGCTGACGCCGATGAAGGATCTTTCGCAGCCGGGTCAGTTTGCCTGCAAGGAAACGCTGACGATCGTCGGCCCCTCCATGCGGCCGATCGAAAAGGTCCGCGTGCTTGGGCCGCTGCGCAGCAAGACGCAGGTCGAGATCTCGCGCACGGATTCCTATACGCTGAAGGTCAAAGCGCCCGTCAGAGAATCCGGCGACGTTGCCGGCAGCGCGCCGCTGGCGATTATCGGGCCGAAGGGGATCCTCACGATCAAAGAGGGCTGCATCATTGCGAACCGCCATATTCACATGAGCCCGGCCGATGCGGCGCAGTTTGGCGTAAAGGACGGCGACACCGTAACGGTGGATGCCGATACAGAGCGCCGCACCCGCTTTTTTGACGTGCAGATTCGTGTCAGCGACAAATTCCGGCTGGAGATGCACCTCGATACCGACGACGCTAATGCGGCGGCGCTCGGCAACGGTTCTACCGTAAGGCTCCACCGGTGCAAATGCTCCGGCTCGTGCGCAAAATAATCCTGTCGGCGGCAGTATGTCGCCGTGGCGAAAGGAATGAAGAGCCATGATTATGGGCAAGGTGGTCGGAAACATTGTTTCCACCCGCAAAAATGAAAATATTGTCGGCTCCAAAATTTTTGAGATTCAGGTAATTGAAAACGGCAGGGAAACGGATTGTTATATTGTCGCGATCGACAGTGTCGGCGCCGGAATCGGAGAGAAAGTGCTGGTGACGACCGGCAGCAGCGCGCGTTTGGCGCTGCAGAATACGAGCACGCCGGTGGATGCGGTCGTGGTCGGTATTATTGACGAGTGACTTTTTTCTGCGAAAGGACTTTCCACTATGCAACTGAGCGAACTGAAAGAGCGCGTAGCCGCCGCCGGAATTATCGGCGCCGGCGGCGCGGGGTTTCCAACTGCCGTTAAAATTGCAGAGGGCGCCGATACGCTGCTGATCAATGCATCGGAGTGCGAACCGCTGCTGTTTACGGATTACCACCTGGTGCGCCGCCATATGAAGGAGATCTTGGCCGGCGCCGAAGCGGTCATGGCCGCCGCCGGGATCCCCAACGGATATATCGCCATTAAAAAACATAACATGGAACGCCTTGGGCTGCAGCCCGGGCAGCAGGTTGCGCCGCATATCCGCGCCGCAATGCTGCCGAACGCTTACCCCATCGGGGATGAGGTGATCCTTACCTATCAGGTTTTGCGTCGCGTGATCCGCCCCGGCGCGCTTCCGCTTTCGGCAGGCGTGCTGATTTTCAATGCCGAGACCATGTACAACGTTCACCGCGCAATTGAAGAAAACGCGCCGGTAACGGAAAAGTGGCTGACGGTTGCGGGCAAGGTGCAGAACCACGTGACGCTGCGCGTGCCGGTCGGAATGAATGTCGCCGAGCTGCTCCGCGCAACAGGGAACGCCGTTCCGGACGGCTGTGTTGTGATCGACGGCGGCCCCGCAATGGGCTCGATCATTGACCCGGAGCATTCGTTTGTGAAAAAAACAACAAAAGGGATCCTGATTTTGCCGGAGGATATTCCCGCCGTGGCAAGCAAGCTGACGCCGAACCGCACGATCAATGTTCATGCGTCATCCAACTGCTGCCAATGTACCATGTGTACCGACCTTTGCCCGCGTGCGCTGATCGGTTATCCGCTTCATCCGCATAAAATTGTAAGAACTTCGATGGAAATGGTGGAAGAAATGCCGGAGCTTTTTACAGAGGCGCAGCTTTGCAGCGGATGCGGTGTGTGCGAGCTGACCTCCTGCTGTCAGGGTATCAGCCCTGCGCG
>JAHZES010000150.1:2122-2682 GCA_019421725.1 Clostridiales bacterium
GCGTGTTTATGCGCAGGTCAAGGGGATCCTGGCCAAAAACAAACTGCGTTATCAGGCAGCGTCGGATCCCGAGCCGGATCCGGAACGGGATTATCGCATTCTTCCTTCCGGCCGATTCAAGAACCGGATCGGCGTATCGGAATTTGATCAAATGACCGAGTTGGCCGAGGGTCAGGAACCGGAGACAGGTACGCTGACGCTGCTGCTCAAGCAGCATGCCGGGGCGCCTGCCACGCCGGTGGTCCGTGAGGGTGACGAGGTTTCCGCAGGCCGGTTGGTTGCACAGGCTGCGGGCGCGATTTCAGCCAATATCCATGCGCCGCGCGCCGGCGTGGTCGCATCCGTTGCGCCGGACCGAATCGTTATTTCCGTCCAATAATTCCAGCTTAGAGAAAGGCGTGAAAAGCCATGCTGTACGCAGTGGGCGTTATTGAAATCAAAAGCATTGCAAAAGGCGTTGAGGCGTGTGACGAAGCGTTGAAATCGGCGGAGATCCGGTTAATTACGGCCCATTCCTCCTGCCCCGGCAAATATGAGATCCTGATCACCGGAGAGCTTTC
>JAHZES010000150.1:2692-4664 GCA_019421725.1 Clostridiales bacterium
CGTCCGTTCAAGCCGCGCTTGACCGTGTGAAAATGAACTATAGATCCTACATCATTGATACGGTCCTGCTCGGAAGGATCGACGAATCGGTCGTCAAGGCGCTGCTTGGCGGCGGGCTGGAAGCCCCGAAGGGTGCGCTCGGTGTAATCGAGACCTTTTCGGCAGCCAGCGCAATCAAGGCGGCGGATACCGCCGTTAAAACCGCCAAGGTGGATGTGCTCGACCTGCGCATTTCCCGGGGAATGGGCGGCAAGGGCGTTGCGCTGATTACCGGAACCATCGGTGCGGTGCAGGCTTCGGTGGAGGCCGGCAGCGAATACGCCAAGCGGCAGGGACTGTTTGCCGCCAGCTCGGTGATCCCCGCGCCGCACGACGATCTTTGGAAGTACCTTTGATCCGCCATCTACAATTTTATCTCCATAAAAACTGCAGAGCCGCTGTGTTCCGGTTGGAATGCAGCGGCTCTGCGGCGCCTGCCGAATTTTGCGCCGTTTGCGGCTTAACGCCCGTTTCCTGCTTGCAATTTGAAAAAGAGTGTGCTATGATACATTTAATTGAACACGCAAAAGACTTTGATGGAGAGAGTAGCCGCAGCGTAAAAGGCAGAGCGAGCCGGGGAGAGTGCAAGCCCGGCGCGAGTAGCCTGCGGGGAAGATCACTCCAGAGTTGCGGATGGAACCTGCCCCGGTGCGCCTGCGGCAAAGGGGCAAAAGTAAATCTTGCCGGTTTTCCCCCGTTACCGGGAACGCATATCAAGCCGGTATGCCGTAATGGGTGGTTCAACGAATCGTTTTGCAGCAGCAAGCCTTCGTCCTGTTATGGGCGAGGGCTTTTTTATTTTAAAAACCGGCCGGCGGTCAGCGGACCGCTCGCCGCGAAAGGAAGGAATGCAGTATGTACCGCAAAGTGCCGACAAACATGGATTTTGTCGCCAGAGAGCACGATATTGAGCAGTTCTGGAAAGAGAACCGGATCTTTGAAAAAAGTATTGAGACCCGCGCGAAGGGCGAGCCGTATGTTTTTTACGACGGGCCGCCTACGGCGAACGGCAAGCCGCATATCGGCCATGTGCTTACCCGCGTTATTAAGGATATGATCCCGCGTTACCGCACGATGAAGGGATACATGGTGCCGCGCAAGGCCGGTTGGGACACCCACGGTCTTCCTGTTGAGCTGGAGGTCGAAAAGCTGCTTGGGCTGGACGGCAAGGAGCAGATCGAACAGTACGGTCTGGAGCCGTTTATTGAAAAATGCAAGGAGAGCGTCTGGAAGTATAAGGGTATGTGGGAGGATTTCTCCGGCGTAGTCGGCTTCTGGGCGGACATGGATAATCCTTATGTCACCTATCACAACGATTTTATCGAATCCGAGTGGTGGGCATTGAAGCAGATTTACGAAAAGGGCCTGCTCTACAAGGGCTTCAAAGTCGTTCCTTATTGCCCGCGCTGCGGGACGCCGCTTTCGTCGCACGAGGTCGCGCAGGGCTATAAGGATGTGAAGGAGCGCTCGGCGGTTGTTCGTTTTAAGGTGAAAAACGAGGATGCTTATATTCTGGCATGGACAACGACGCCGTGGACTCTGCCGTCCAACGTTGCGCTGTGCGTTAACCCCGACGAGGAATACGCCAAGGTGAAGGCCTGCGACGGCTATACCTATTATATGGCGGGCGCGCTGCTGGACACTGTGCTCGGCAAGCTGCATCACGAGGAGGGCGAGCCGGCCTACACCGTGCTGGAGACCTTCCCCGGAAGAAAAATGGAGGGCATGGAGTACGAGCCGCTGTACGACTGCGCCGCCAGGCTGGCCGAAAAGCAGCACAAAAAAGCTTTTTATGTGGTCTGCGACGGTTACGTTACGCTGACAGACGGTACCGGCGTGGTGCATCAGGCGCCGGCATTCGGTGAAGACGACGCGCGTGTCGGCCGGAAGTACGACATGCCGTTCGTTCAGCTGGTCGACGCTAAGGGCAATA
>JAHZES010000015.1:0-16002 GCA_019421725.1 Clostridiales bacterium
GTTTATACCTGCGGTGAGCTGACGCTGGATGCTTCCTCCCACGAGGTACGCGCCGACGGCATTCCCGTGCAGCTCACCCGCACGGAATACGCCATTTTGAAGCTGCTGATGTTAAATCCCGGTCAGGTGCTGGCAAAGTCCGTCCTGCTCGACCGCATCAGCACCGACACGCCTGACTGCACCGAAAGCTCGCTCAAGACCCATATCAGCAATCTGCGCGGCAAGCTGCGGGAGGCGGCGGGAAGGGACTATGTGGAAGCCGTCTGGGGCATCGGATTCCGGTTAAAAACAGAATCTTGACCATTTCTGGAAGGTTTTCTTAACCGCTTTCTGGAACTTTGCGCGATAGCATACAGGCAATCAGGCAAAGGGGGCTTTTCACATGGAATATGTGCTTGAAACGAATGGACTCTGCAAGCGTTACCGTGATTTTACAGCGCTGGATGGGCTGGATATGCACATCCCGAAGGGGAGCATTTACGGCTTCGTCGGCCGAAACGGCGCGGGCAAGACCACACTCATCCGTCTCATCTGCGGCTTGCAGCAGCCGACGGGCGGCAGCTTTACGCTTTACGGCGTGGAGAACACGGACAACAGGATCAACCGCTGCCGCCGCAGGATGGGGGCCGTGGTGGAAACGCCATCGATTTATCTGGATATGACGGCGGAGGAAAACATCCGCCAGCAGTATCTGGTGCTGGGCGTTCCCTCGACGGGCGGCATCCCGGAGCTGCTGCGTCTGGTCGGCTCGGAGGGTACTGGAAAAAAGAAGGCCAAAAACTTTTCCCTCGGAATGCGCCAGCGGCTGGGTATCGCCGTGGCGCTGGCAGGAAACCCGGATTTTCTGGTGCTGGATGAGCCGGTCAACGGTCTTGACCCGCAGGGCATCATCGAAATGCGCGAGCTGATTTTAAAGCTCAACCGGGAGCACGGCATCACAGTGCTCATTTCCAGCCACATTCTCGACGAGCTTTCACGGCTTGCTACCCATTACGGCTTCATCGACGGCGGCAGCATGGTCAGGGAAATGAGCGCTGAGGAGCTGGAAATGCGCTGCCGGAAATGCGTTCGGGCGGAAGTCTCAACGGCAAGCATCCTCGCCCGCGTGCTGGACGGAATGGGTGTTTCCTACCGTGTTGTGGACAATTCCAAGGTGGACATTTACGGCGATATTCCCATCACAAAGCTGGTCAGAGCGCTCGATCAGGAAAACTGCACCCTTTACAGCACGAAAGAGCGCGACGAAAGTCTTGAGAGCTTTTATATGAATCTGATCGGGGGTGCACACCATGCTTAAGCTGCTTCACGCGGGCTTCTCCCGCCTGTGGAAAACGAGGCTGTTCTGGGTCGCAGCGGATCTGCTGGTCGTCATCGGCGCGGCGATCCCGGTCAAGTATTTTCTTGACAACCGGAGTGGCGCGAGCGCATGGACGCCGGACACCGCCTGCTTCCTCTACGCCAATCTTGTGCCGATCCTGCTTTCCGTGCTGACCGCGCTTTTCATCGGCAGCGAATACAGCGACGGTACCATGCGCAACAAATGCATCGTGGGGCACCGGCGCGGCAGCATCTATCTTGCCAACCTGCTTGTCTGCATGGCGGCCGGCGTTTTCCTGTGCGCGGCATACCTCATCCCGTATCTCTGCCTTGCGCTCCCTCTGCTTGGAAGCTTTACTGCCTCGGCGCAGACCGTCCTGCTTTTCATCGCGCTGACCCTTGCGCTGTCGTTTGCCTTTGTGTCGTGCTTCACCCTGACCGCCATGCTGACGCAGAGCAAGGCGCACACCGCCGCGGCCTGCATCCTGTTGGTGTTTTCGCTGCTGCTTGCGGGCGTCTATATCACCTCTGCGCTGAGTGAGCCGGAGGATCTGGCAGGCTATTCCTATACAGAGAACGGCGTGACCGTAAAGGAACCGGAAGCGAAAAATCCAAATTATGTCGGCGGAACCAAGCGGCAGGTCTACGAATTTATGCGAGACTTCACGCCGGTGCGCTCCGGCGCATTTTTGACAACATTCTGAGCAACGCAGCCAAGTATGCAGACGACGATCTCGCGGTCAGGCTGCTGCCGGATGGCTCCGTTGAGTTCTCCAACACCGCGCATTTGCTCAGTCGTGTGCAGGTCGAGCGCCTGTTTGACCGTTTTTATACGGTGGAAGCCGCGCGAAGCTCCACTGGGCTGGGATTGTCCATCGCAAGGCTACTGACTGAAAAGATGGGCGGAAGGATCACTGCCGATTACAAAAACGATACGCTGACGATCCGCGTCGCTTTTCCAAAATTACAGGCAACAATCAAGTAAAACAGGAGAATCAGGGATATGAAATCAAAAATCTTGGCCGCCGTCCTTGCGGCAATACTCCTTTTTACCCTGACCGCCTGCGGCAAAAAACTGCGGACAAAGCGCTTTCGGAGCAAATGAAACGGATATCTGACGGAATGAAGTATGTAAAGATCGACGCCTATGATGGCATGAGTTTTTTCGGCGGACTGGTTTTTTTGCTCCGGTTGCGCTTCTGGTGCGAACGCAGACCGGGATCAGCGAGGGGTAGTTTTTCCTGCTGCAAGTATTGCTTTCCGCCATCATTGCACTTGGGGACCTTCCTACGGGGTATCTCACAGACTGCATAGGATATCGCAGCTCATTGATTCTCTCCCAACTCCTTCTGCTGATAGCGAGAGGAACGCTGCTGGCGGCCTATCTGATGCAGTCGCTTTTCCTTTTTGTGCTGGAGGCGGTGATTGAGGGCATTTCAGCCTGCCTGTCCTCCGCACAGGCAGTGCCTATCTCTATTCAATCTGCGATGCGGACGGGTATCTTCCAAAGAGTGCACATGCAGCAAACTTTGGAACGGCGGGATTCCTGCTCAGTACGGCAAGTTATGCAATGATTTATCACTGCTTTGACCTGATGGGATTGCTACTTGCCACGGTTCTTTCCGGAATGGCAGGCTTTATCTGTGCATTGTTCTTGCAAAGAGACGTTTATGGCAGCGCTGAAAGGCCGCACACAGGGAAAGCGTGGCGGCCGCATTTTAGGCTACTGCTACATAACCGGTGGGCAAGGCAGTTCGCCCTGCTGCTGTCCCTGTTCAGCGTGGCATGGCTGCTGGTCAATTTCTTCTATGCGGAGATTCTGGTGCAATGTGATATGTCGCTCACTTGGCTGTCCGCAATCATCATTGTTTATTCCCTAACACAGATGCTGGCGGAGCCGCTGATCCATCTGTGTAAGCGATGCGCCAAGCCGAAACTGATCGTTTTCTTCTGCCTGCTCAGCGGTATGGGACTGTTGGGGCTTGGGCTACTGCATCAGCCATATCTTCTGATTTTGCTGATGGTATTTCTGCCGCTCCTCCTTGATTTTGCTGCATTTTATGTGGAGGAGCAGCAAAACCGGCTGATTGACACGCTGGAAATGGAGGATGGCCGTGCCACCGCATTGTCCGTCATGAATATGGGTGTTAATCTGATGGAGATTTTATCTCTGTTTGCCTCGTCTATATTGGTTTCTGCGGGGATTGGCTGGTGTTTTGGACTGTGCGGTGCTCTTTTGATGCTGTGTGCGATAATGTGCCGTCACCCAAAAGGAAAACGACGCACATAAAGCGGCTTATATAACAGGTCAAAGCTTTTTATCTGCCTGCGCTATATGAGAAAAACGAGCTGACTTTTGCGATTGTATGGATCGTGGTTTACTGCGTTCTGCAATCGCTGGCGAATCCGCTGAACAATGCCATCGGGGTCGCATACGCGGCAAGCGCCGCTTTCTGCGTTTTGCAGACTATCGTTCTTTTTACCTTTACGGGTAAGGAAACGGTTTCCGACGCCTCGACCGTAACGGGCAAAGCACCGAATATCGCAAGGTTTGAACAGTACGGTCTCTGCTGTGCAAGCTTCGTGACCTACTATATTTGCAACTATCTGCCTAACATTGAGGGTGTGGATACGCAGTTTATTACCGACGCCATCAACGCTACGAGAACGAATTCGCAGGCCGTTGTGACTTGGCAGAACGCACTCAATAAGCTTGCCTCGCAGGGCAAGATTGAAAAGGTCGGCACGAGTCCGAGCAATGTGGACTATTCCAAACTCACTCCCGGCGATATCATCATCTTCGGCAACAGCTCAAGCAGCCATGTCCATGCGGCTATTTTTGCGGGCGTGTATAACGGCAAGCACTTCATCATTCATGTAGGTAATGAAAGAGGCCCCGAAATCAACACCACCGAAGGTATGGCACACTCCTCCAACGGAGATAAGGCGTCCACTCTGAACGGATATTACCATCTGCCGGACGAACTCTTTATCGAAAACGGCTTTATGGAGGTTAAAAAGACCGATGAAAACGGCAAGGCACTTGCCGGAGCCGTATTCGTTGCCACAAATCAAAAGACAGGCAAAGCATATAAGATCGGCCCGACCAATACCTCCGGCTATGCCAAGGCTGCCGATCCGATTCCGTTCGGCACTTATACCGTTAAGGAAACTGTGTTCCCAAAGGACTACCGCGCTTACGGAAAATCCGAATGGACGGTCACACTCAATAAGAACACTCCGAATGCTACAATTACCATTAATGTCATTTGAGCCTGCCGACGATGTGGCCGACGGGATACGGCTGTTTGGCATCCCCTCCTCCGGGTATGAGACGAACGAGGAGCTGCTTTTACAGTTTGATCCGTTGGCGGCAGACACCGGGTTACTTGACAATATCGACGGGTACGCTTATTTTTTCTTTGAAAAGGACAGGAGTAATATTGACGGTATCCGCCTCGTGATCGACAGGTCGTGATATTATAGCCGAAAAATAACTGCGGAGAGGGTATTCCGACACTCCCGCCGTAACTGCACTCCCCGAAAAATTCATACTGAAACCTGTTCCGGGGCGTAGCCGAGTGCTGCGCCTTTTCTTGTTTCTTAGTAAAAGAAGTCCACACGGCAAAGCAGCTTTACAAACTCAAAAACCTGTTCTTCCCCTGTATCGAATGGGAATGAAAAGGAATAGATATTCTCTTTCAAGTCCGGCATATTGATCACCGGATGCGAATATAATGAATTAAGCAAAACCGTGGCAATATTTTACGGACAAGAAATGCACACGGAAAATCCAGCAGAGGTATTGGAACGGCCTTAAAACGCCGCAGATTATGCGGCACAGCAGGAAAGGAAGGGTAGATATGAAACGATTTTTGGCGACGGTTCTTTCACTTGCATGCTTGTTCTCATTGTTATTGTGCGCTTCCGCAGCCTCTTTATCTCCGGCAGCAGAAGGTTCGCCGATTACAGTCGTCAGCTTTAATGTTTTGGTTGGCGGTTCAGGGATCAACTCAACTGCAAACCGAATTCCGCGTGTGGTATCCTGCATCAACAGCTACAAGCCCGATTCTTTTGGTGTACAGGAGGCAGATTATGCCTGGATGACAGGTCTTTCGTCCAATCTCGCCGACTATGCATATGTCGGCGTCGGACGGGATAACGGCACAAACAATTATACATCAGGAGAAACGAGCGCAATTTTTTACTTAAAGGATAAGTATTCTGTGGCAAGCTCCGGAACATTCTGGCTTTCTGCAACACCGTCGACGCCCTCAATTGGTTGGGATGCAGCTTACAAACGGGTTTGTACCTGGGCGGTTCTTCGTAACAAGCGGACCGGAGAACAATATGTCCATGTCAATACGCATTTGGATCATGTAGGAGCAGAAGCAAGACGCGAAGGGGTAAAGCTGGTTCTCGAAAAAATCAATTCCTTTTATCTTCCGGTCGTGTGCACGGGCGATTTCAATGCGGACGAGACCGATGAGGTGTATTCTTTGATGACAGCGGGAAAAATGAAGGATTCCCGTTATCTGGCCGCCAACGTGGTAAATGCCGGCGGAACGCTGCATAACTTTGGTAGCGTCGATACCAGTCAAACGCTGCCGATTGATTTCTGCTTTGTTTCGGCGAATGATCTGGAGGTAAACGCATACCGTGTTATTAAGGATACCGTCAACGGATATTATCCTTCGGATCATTATGGCGTACTGATGCAGGGAACGCTGAGAAAAGATACGGCCTCTTACCGTGCGGCCTTTGGGACTCCTGTTTTGGACGGTGTGCGGGATGCTGTCTATGACCGCACGCAGGCGGTACCTGTCGGTGTCGACGCCGATTCTGCGCCTGTCACCGACGGTGCAGCTGCGATCGTTTACACTGTATATGACGATAATTATATTTATTGCTTGGCAGAGGTTACGGATTCGACGCCAAACAGCGCAGATACGATCCCGTATGATACAAATTACGGAATCGACGGTGTGCAATTCTTTTTTGATTTTCTAAATACAGACAGCTCGGCAGCGTCGCCAACGGCTTATCCGTTTGTCACAAGTGAAAGCGGGTATATTATCGCGGATCTGGCGGGCAGCAATACCGCCAGGCAGGATGGAGGAACACAACCGCGTTCTTTTGGAGGGTTTGCGGGTTATTGGGGAGACAACAGTAAAACGGATTACAGCATCCGGCGAACACCAGACGGATATAACCTTGAGTTGAAGCTGGCGCTTAGCTCGGCGCTGAGAGATAAGCTTGCCGCAGGACAGACCAATATCCCGATCGGGATCGGATTTCAGGTGAATGATGATACAAACAACGACGGACAAAGAGACTCGTTATGCTTCAATACAGGGGCGATCAACAGCGCGTGGAGCAGCCCGGCGTATATGAATACGATGGTACTTTTCTCGGGAACATACCGTGCGGCGCAGGGAACGGCTGTGTTGGACGGAATCGTAGACAGTGCTTATCAAAGTGCGGAGGCGATCTATGTGGATCGCAATTCTGCAGGTGCATACGAAATCGGGGCCGCCTCTGCAGTGGTGCATACATTATATGACAGCAGTTACCTCTATTGTATTGCGGAAGTAGCTGACTCCACCGTAAACAGCAGCGCTACCCGCCCGGCGGACAGCAATTATGGCTTGGATGGCGTCCAGTTTTTCTTTGATTTTCTGAATACAGATACGGCATCGTCTACCGCAGCCTCATATCCCTTTGTTGCGGGGGAAAGCGGATATATCATTGCCGATCTGGCGGCATCCGATCATCTGCGGGCAGACGGGAGCGCAATTGCCCGTTCTCATCAGGGCTTTTCTTCGTATTGGGGTGATCCGTCAAAACTTGATTACCGCACAGTTCGAACCGACCAGGGATATAACGTTGAATTGCGTATTGCATTAAGCGATTCGGTAAAACAGCGGTTGGCAAATCAGGAGACCGATATTCTGATCGGGGGCGGCTTTCAGGTGAACGACGACACGAATGACGATGGAGTCCGTGAACGGCTTTCGCTGTCAAACGGATTGATCAACAGTGCCTGGGTCAGTCCGTGGGCGCTGGATTCCATATTACTGAATGGATGATTAAAAAGTAATTCAAACTATCGCGGGAGCTTGCTGTCTGTGCGTTACAAGCGGCAAGCTCCTGCGTTTCGTCTTAATGCGGAAGCGATTGCAGCACAAAAAACATAGTAATCAGATATGTGATAAAAAATATTTTTTAAAAAACCATTGACATCAGAAAAATTCCGTGTATAATATAAAGCATATTAAACATATATGAATTAGAAAGAGGGCGCGACGATGAATTCTGCCGCACAAAACTGCCGCCGATGTTGCAGCTGCATAGCAAGCCGCTTCAAAGGACGATTGGCAATAAAAGTTGATTAAAATTATTACAGGGGGAATTTATCATGGCAAATATTTATCAAAGCATGGAAGAGCTGATCGGCAAAACGCCGTTGCTTAAACTGAACCGTTACGCGAAAGCACACGGATTAAAGGCAAATATTCTGGTTAAGTTGGAATCGTTTAATCCGGCGGGCAGTGTGAAGGACCGTGTGGCAAAAGCAATGCTGGATGACGCCGAGCAAAAGGGCCTGCTCAAGCCGGGCGCGACCATTATTGAACCGACCAGCGGTAACACCGGAATCGGTTTGGCGGCAGTAGCGGCGGAGCGGGGCTATCAGGTAATCCTTACCATGCCGGAAACAATGAGTGTGGAGCGGCGCAGCCTGCTCAAGGCTTACGGAGCAAAAATCGTGCTGACCGACGGCGCAGCAGGCATGAAAGGTGCCATTGCAAAGGCGCAGGAGCTTGCCGCACAGATTCCCGGCAGTCTGATCCCCGGTCAATTTATAAACCGGGCCAATCCGGCGGCGCATCGCGCTTCCACAGGTCCGGAAATTTGGGAGGATACCGACGGTCAGGTCGATTGGTTTGTCGCGGGTGTCGGTACCGGCGGTACGGTCACAGGCGTCGGAGAATTTCTCAAGAGCAAAAATCCGGCGATCCGCGTAGCAGCAGTGGAACCTGCCTCTTCTCCGGTGCTTTCCAAGGGCGTTTCCGGCCCGCACAAAATCCAGGGAATCGGCGCAGGCTTTGTGCCGGAAGTATTGAATACCAAGGTTTACGATGAAATCATTCCGGTGGAAAACGAAGCAGCTTTTGCAACCGGGCGCGAGCTTGCCCATACAGAGGGAGTTCTGGCCGGAATTTCTTCCGGGGCGGCGCTTTGGGCGGCAACTCAGCTTGCGTTTCGTCCGGAAAACGAGGGAAAGACCATCGTGGTTCTTTTGCCGGATACGGGCGACCGTTATCTTTCTACCGCATTGTTTGCAGAATGAAAACGAACCGGATTTCCTGCGGGAAATCCGGTTCGTTTTTGGTTATAAAATGTCGATCAGGTCATAGTTGCGCCGTCGACCGAGAGCACGGTGCCTGTCACATAGCTTGCCAAATCGCTTGCGAGGAACAGGAACGCGTTGGCAACCTCCTGCGGTTCACCGACGCGGCCGAGCGGGATCGTTGCAGCCAGCCGTGCGACCAGCTCCTCCGGCAGTGCAGCGACCATATCTGTGCGGGTAACACCGGGAGCGACTGCATTGACGCGGATATTATCAGGGCCGAGCTCGCGGGCAAGGCTTTTGGTCATGCCGTTGATAGCGAATTTTGAGGTCGGATATCCTACGCCGGAACGCTGACCGTAAAGGCTGACCATAGAGCTTGTGTTCAGAATCACGCCGCCGCCTTGCTCCCGCATAACAGGAGCGACGGCTTTGGAACAGTTAAACGCCGCCGTTACGTTCAGATCCATAATTTTCTTAAAATCATCCGAGTCGTAATCGTAAATCGGTGCGCGGGCGGAAATACCGGCGTTGTTGACCAAAATATCAATACGCCCGAACTTTTCCTTTACAAGAGTGCATGCGGATTCCACAGCGCGATAATCGGCCAGTACCGGGCAAAGGCCGATTACTTCCCAATCCGGGTTTTCTTCCTTCAGCTTTGCCAGTGCCTTGTCCACGGTTTCCTGCCGTGAGCCGAACAGCGCAACCTTGGCACCGTTTTTTAAAAAGGTTTCAACGACCGCAAACCCGATTCCCCGGGTGCCACCGGTAACGATAGCTACTTTTCCGCTTAACATTCCGTTTGCTCCTTTACTGCAAAGGCGGACGTGCCGTCCGCGATCATAATGTTGTGTCATAGCGGCACATTGTTCAACTTATCATCTTATTATTACCGTTTGTCCATATACTTTTTACATATTTTTATAATACTTTGAGGAGGAAGAAGTTTCCTCTTGCGGAAAACATATGCGCGGGGTAAAATAAAACAACATTCCTGTTTTCAAAAGGAGAATTTGCCATGGATCGCTGCCAGCAAATTGAGCGAAGCATTAACAAAAAGTATCGCAAGGCCATCTGGAATCGGTTTGTTGGAGGAATCAAGGATTACGGAATGATCCAGCAAGGAGACAAAATTGCGGTGTGTATTTCCGGCGGAAAGGATTCCATGCTTTTAGCAAAATGCCTGCAGATGCTCCAGCGCTATTCCGAGCTGCCGTTTGAGCTGGTCTTTTTGGCAATGGATCCGGGTTACCGTGTTGAGAACGCAAAAAAAGTGGCTGAAAATGCACGGCTTCTCGGTTTGCCGCTGGAAACGTTTTCTGCACGCATTTTTGAAGTGGTCAATGAATCCGCCAAATCGCCGTGTTACCTTTGTGCCAGAATGCGGCGAGGCTGTCTGTATAAGCATGCACAGGAGCTTGGGTGCAACAAGATTGCGCTTGGCCATCATTTTGACGATGTGATCGAGACTACGCTTATGAGTATGCTTTACGGCGCAGAGATGCGTACAATGATGCCCAAATTGCACAGCGCGCATTACGCGGGTATGCAGCTTATCCGCCCGCTGTATTTGGTGAGGGAGGCGGATATTGTAGCCTGGGCACGGTATAACGGTCTTTCGTTTATCAGGTGTGCCTGCCGTGTTTCCGAACAGAACGAGGCCGCGGGAGCCGACGGCTCCAAACGGCAAACGGTCAAAAAGCTGATCGCGCAGCTTGAAAAAGAAAACAGTAACGTAGGCAGCAACATTTTTCACAGTGCGGAATGCGTCAATCTGGAAACGGTTCTGGGCTGGAGGGATTCCGTCGGCGAGCACAGCTTTCTGGACGATTACGACAGCACCCTTTGATCGAATGCATAACGGCGGGTTTTGTCCCGTCAGACTTTGTTCCGCATCTGACCGAGCAGATGCGGTTTTTTCATTTTTCTATTCTTGACAAAGCGAAAAGAAAATACTATACTGTATACACCCCATACGGGTGGGGAGTGTAAAGGAAGGGATTGAATATGAAGAAAAAATATCTTGTTTCGGGTATGACGTGTGCTTCCTGCTCCGCACATGTGGAAAAGGCTGTTTCGGCGCTGCCGCATGTGGAAAAGGTAGAGGTCAGCCTGTTGACAAATAGTATGGCAGTCACATTTGACACAGATCAGGCAGATGATTCTGCGGTGATCCGTGCGGTGGAGCAGGCAGGTTACGGCGCCTCTCTGCCAGATTCGGCTGTACCCGCGGGCAGGGGAGCGGTAAAAGAGAAAAAATCGGACGCGCCGTCTTTTCGTCTGCGGCTGTGGGTTTCGTTTGTGTGCCTGATCCCCATGATGATCATCTCGATGTATCATATGGTGTTTATGGCGATCGGGCAGCCGACGCCGCAGTTTCTCGATTCGTGGCTGCACGGTCCGGAAAATGCGGTTACCTTTGCCTTTTCACAGTTTCTGCTGCTGCTGCCGATTTTGTTGGTGAACAGGAACTATTTTTCCGGCGGTTTTCGCAGCTTGTGGCACCGTGCGCCGAATATGGATACCTTGATAGCGCTTGGCGCAGCGGCGGCGGCCGGCTACGGCGTCTTTGCAATTTTCCGCATAGGCTGGGGATTAGGGCACGCTGATTTTGCAATGGCGTCACAGTACAGCCAGAATCTCTACTTTGAATCGGCAGGCATGATCCTGACGCTGATCACACTTGGCAAATTTTTTGAGTCGCGCTCCCGGCGAAAGACTGGCGAAGCGATCGAAAAGCTGATTAGTCTGGTGCCTGAAACGGCGACGGTTCTCCGGGAAGGGCAGGAGGTTACAGTCCCTGCGGAGGAGGTTGTCGTCGGGGATATCGTAATTGTCCGCCCCGGGCAGAGGATCCCGGTGGACGGCGTAGTAACGGAGGGAAGCTCGGCGGTAGATGAATCCGCCGTTACGGGAGAAAGCATTCCGGCGGAAAAAAGTGTGGGAGATCCCGTCACGGGAGCTACCGTGAATAAGACCGGATATCTGCAATTCCGTGCTGAAAAAGTGGGAGAGGATACGACGCTTTCTCAAATTATCCGGCTGGTGGAAGAAGCGTCTTCTTCCAAAGCGCCGATTGCGAAGCTGGCCGACCGAATCAGCGGGGTGTTTGTGCCGATTGTCATGACGATTGCCGTGATCACAACCGTAGTGTGGCTGCTTTTGGGCAGCAGTGTGGAATTTGCGCTTACGAGCGGGATCGCGGTGCTCGTTATTTCGTGCCCCTGTGCACTGGGGCTGGCAACACCGGTCGCCATTATGGTCGGTACCGGGAAGGGCGCGCAGAACGGGATACTGATCAAATCGGCCGAAGCACTGGAGACCGCACATTTGGTCAGAACCGTTGTATTGGACAAAACAGGCACAATAACGCAGGGAAAACCGCATGTAACCGATATTCTTACAGTAGGTGGAGTGTCTGAACGGGAGCTGCTGCAGCTTGCCGCGTCGGTAGAAAGCCGTTCCGAGCATCCCTTGGCCGAATCCGTTTTGGAAGCGGCTGCGGCAGAGAAAATTCCACTTTTGGATGCGGAGAAGTTCGAAGCCCATCCGGGACGCGGCGTTTCGGCTCTGGTGCAGGGCAGAAGACTGATCGCAGGCAACGAAGCCATGCTGCTCGAAGCGTCGATCAATACGGCAGAGCTGAGAGAACAAGCTTTACAACTAGAAAATGACGGTAAAACACCGCTTTGGTTTGCCGATGAAACGCGGTTGCTGGGAGTAATTGCTGCCGCGGATCTATTGAAACCCACAAGCGCACGCGCGGTGAGTGCCCTGCAGAAGATGGGAATGCAGGTCGTTATGCTGACCGGAGACCGTCGACAGACGGCCGAGGCGATCCGCCGGAAGCTTTCCATCGATCGAGTTGTCGCAGAGGTTCTGCCGCAGGAAAAGGAAAGCGTTATCCGCTTGCTGCAGCAGGACGGCACAAAGGTTGCCATGATCGGAGACGGGATCAACGACGCGCCGGCTCTTTCGCGGGCGGACGTCGGTATTGCAATCGGCGCGGGAACCGATGTGGCGATCGAGTCGGCGGACATCGTGTTGATGAAGAGCGATCTGCTTGATGCAGTTGCTGCGTTTCAGCTCAGCCGTGCTGTTATCCGCAATATCCGCGAAAATCTGTTCTGGGCGTTTTTTTACAATTCCTTGGGAATTCCGCTGGCGGCAGGCGTTTTTATTTCACTTACCGGCTGGCAGCTAAGCCCGATGTTTGCAGCGGCGGCCATGAGTCTCAGTTCGATTTGTGTTGTAACGAATGCCCTGCGTCTGCGTTGGTTCAAGCCTTCGTTTGGCGATGCAGTGTCAGACTCTGCTGTTTTGCCAGAAGAGGATAAAACAGAAATTGAAAATCAGGAGGGTCATCTGATGAAAAAGATCATTGCCGTAGAAGGTATGCACTGTGCACATTGTCAAATGAGCGTTGAAAAGGCGCTTGCTGCAGTAGAGGGCGTTTCCTCTGTAACCGTTGATTTAAAGAAGAAGACGGCAGTCGTAACGCTTTCGGCTCCGGTGGAAGACCAGCTTTTGCGTGATGCGGTGGAAAAGGCAGGTTTTCAGCCCGGCACAGTCACAGAGAAAAAGGGCATTTTCGGCTGATTCCGCAAACAGGGGGAAAGAAGCAATGATGGCAGATCGGACGAAGATTTTAAGACTGCTCAAAACCGCCCGGGGGCAGCTGGATGGCCTGCTGCGCATGGTTGAGGAGAATCGATACTGTATCGATATTTCCAATCAGCTGCTGGCGACCGAGGCGATTCTGCGTAAAGCAAACCGGGAAATTCTGCAGGCTCACATGAGCCACTGCGTCAAAGAAGCTTTTGAAAGCGGAAATGAACAGGAAAAAATTAATGAGATCATTTCGCTGCTGGAAAAGGTGAACCGATAATTTCAGACAGCTGTAAAACGCAAGGCTCCGGCCGAAGGACGATCGTCTTCCGGCCGGAGCCTTGTTATATAGAAGAATTTTAGGCATATCGCATGGAAGAAGCCGATTTGATCAAAGAGGCGTTCTAAAGGCTCCATAAAAACGGAAAAACCGAGCCACCAGCATAGCTCGGTTCTCCGTCATTAAGAAGGGGTTTGGGGTAAACGAAAAATTCGGTGTAAACAAATTAATTTATTCCGCCATTGCAATCGGTTCCTGCATAGCCAGCGGAGTGGTCATGCGGCGCGGGTCAAGAATGGTGTCAAGCTGCTGCGCAGTCAGGAGATTCTGTTCCAAGACCACCTCGCGTACGGTTTTGCCCGTTTTGAGCGCATGCTTTGCAACTTCGGCGGATTTTTTGTAACCGACGAACGGACAAAGCGCAGTTGCAATACCAACAGAGCCGTCCACCAGCTGTTTGCAGCGGGCTTCATTGGCGGTGATACCGGTGATGCAGTTATCTACCAGCGTCCGGACGGCGTGCGTCATGGATTCCAGTGAATCGAACAGACGGTCGAACGCCACCGGCTCGAATGCATTAAGCTCCATCTGGCCGCCTTCCGCTGCCATGGTGATCGTCATATCGTTGCCGATTACGGAAAAAGCCACCTGAGACACGACCTCTGGAATTACAGGATTGATTTTGCCGGGCATAATAGAGGAGCCGTTCTGCTTTGCCGGCAGATTAATTTCTGCCAGACCGGTTTTCGGTCCGCTGGAAAGCAACCGGAGATCATTGCACATTTTCGAAAGGTCAACGGCGCAGGTTTTTAAGGCGGAAGAGACCTCGACAAATCCATCCAGATTTTCGGTCGCGTCAAACAGATCCGTAGCCTGCATCAACGGATATCCGGTTTCTTCTCCAAGCTCACGGACAATATTATGAAAATAGAAGGGACTTACATTAATCGCCGTTCCAATGGCGGTACCTCCCATATTCAGCGTATACATCGGGTGCTGCGCACGCTCGATCCGGCGGATATCGCGTGCAATAACAGAAGCATAGGAATGAAACGTCTGTCCCAGACGCATCGGAACCGCGTCCTGCAGCTGGGTGCGCCCCATTTTCAGTACGTGGTCGAATTCGTGCGCTTTGGCAAGAAGAGCATCCTCCAGGCGGTGAAGCTGTGCGGTAAGCTGCGGTACAAGGTCCAGTACGGTCAGCTTTCCGGCAGAGGGGATCACATCGTTGGTGGACTGCGCCATGTTGACGTGATCGTTTGGGTGTATGATAGAATAATCGCCCTTCTGTCCCCCAAGAAGTTCAATCGCACGGTTAGCAATTACTTCATTCGCATTCATATTAGCCGAAGTTCCCGCGCCGCCCTGAATCGCATCTACAATAAACTGATCCAACAGCTTGCCTTCCAAAATCTCATCGCAGGCGCGTACAATGGCTTCTGCTTTTGAGCTGTCAAGCTCCTGTGCGCGGCGGTTCGTGATGGCTGCCGCTTTTTTAATGCGTGCCAGATTCTGTACAAAACGGTGATTCAACGGGCGGTGCGTAATCGGAAAATTCTGCTTTGCGCGCAGCGACTGCACTCCGTAATATGCATTGCCGGGAACCTCCAGGCTGCCGATCGAATCGCTTTCGATTCTTGTTAATTCAGAAACGGACATCGCAAAGATCTCCTTTACAATTAATTTTACATACGAAGAATAACACACTCAATTTAAAAGGTAAAGCCCATTTGGGAACTTGCGAACGAAACGTCAATTTTAAAGTACCCTCCTTCATTAAATTATGTTTTCGCTAAAAATAACTGCGAATCTTCGGTGTGGTTTTTATTGAAGAATCATTGAAAATCAGGTAAAATGAATACGGGAATAAAAATTCAGCGACTGGTAAACCAGTTAAAGGAGACCGGCATGGATCAAATCGACAGACAAATCTTAAAAATTCTGCAGGAAAACGCCCGTACGCCGCTGAAGGTGATTGCGGCCAAAACCTTTCTTTCGCCGCCGGCGGTTTCGGCCAGAATCGCTCACCTGGAGGAGGAAGGGACGATCCGGGGCTATCATGCGGAGGTCAACCCGTTTGCCCTCGGATATCATATTCTGGCCTTTATCAACCTTCAGGTTGAGCCGCCACAAAAAGTAACATTCTATCCTTTTGCGGAACGCTGCCCAAACGTTTTGGAATGCAGCTGTGTGACCGGACCGTTTTCCATGCTGCTTAAGGTGGCATTTGCCAGCATGACGGAGCTGGATGCTTTTATCGGCCAACTCCAGGAATTTGGCAAAACAAGTACACAGATCGTTTTTTCCACTCACACCGGCCCGCGCGGTGTGAACCCGGAGGTAGAAAACTGAACCCGGAATTTTTCTGCAAAAAAACGCATTCCGAAATGACAAAGCACAGTCGTTTCGGAATGCGTTTTTTTAATTTGGAAAAGAGAATCAG
>JAHZES010000015.1:16012-19364 GCA_019421725.1 Clostridiales bacterium
CAGGCTATTGTCAGGGAATTCTGGATCACAGGTAAGGTGCAGCCCCATGCGGCGAAGGGTGTCCTTATCGCCGGCGTAAAGCAGCTGCGTGGAGTGCGCCTCGCAGCCGCTCAGCTTTGGCAGCTGTTCTACAGCATGCGCGGCGGTTTCGTCCGTTGCGGCGCAAATATAAAGTGCGGCCAGAACATCATCTGCTTTCAGCACGCTGCTGCGGCTTTTTAACAAATCGATCTTCAGGTGGAGCAGAGGCTCCAGCACCTGCGGGCTGATCAGCAGGGTGTCTTTCGGAATGCCGGCAAGAACCTTGACGCTGTTCAGCATGACGCCGCTGCAGGCGCTCATCAGTGCGCTGGCCTTGCCGGTGATCACGCGTCCGTCCGGCAATTCGATCGCGGCCGCGGGGGCATTGCGCAAATCACGCTTGCTGCGTGCAGGCAAGACCACGGCGCGGTCTTCCACATGCAGATTCAGCTGCTGCATGATCAGCTTCAGCTTTTCCACGGTCTCAGGCCGCTCCTTGCCCTGCCGCAAATCGGCAAGACCGGTGCAGTAGCGGCGAATAATTTCCTGGCGGCTGGCTTCGCGGCACGCTTCGTCGTCTACAATGGCATAGCCGGCCATGTTGACGCCCATGTCCGTTGGGCTGCGGTAGCAATCGTCATCGCCGGTAATGCGGGAAAGAATGGTATGCACGATCGGAAAAGCCTCCACATCCCGGTTGTAATTTACCGTCGTGGTTCCGTATGCCTCCAGATGAAACGGATCGATCATATTTACATCCTGCAGATCGGCGGTAGCGGCTTCATAAGCCAGATTCACAGGGTGCTTCAGCGGCAGATTCCAAATCGGAAAGGTTTCGTATTTTCCGTAGCCGGCCATCACGCCGCGGTGAAATTCGTGATACACCTGGGAAAGGCAGGTGGCCAGCTTACCGCTGCCGGGGCCGGGCGCGGTGACGACGACCAGAGGCTTGGTCGTCTCAATATATGGATTGGAGCCGTAGCCTTCGTCGCTCACAATGTGATCAACGTCCGACGGATATCCGGCGATCGGCCTGTGAATATAATACCGCATTCCCCGGGCTGCAAGCTTGTGCGCAAACAAATCTGCCGCGGGCTGCCCCGTATATTGCGTGATGACCACACCGTTTACGCTCAGCCCCATAGCGGTAATGTCGTCGATCTGCCGCAGAAGATCAAGGTCATAGCTGATACCGAGATCGGCACGGATTTTGGATTTTTCAATATTGCCTGCGCTGATGCAGAACACAATTTCAGATTGCTCGCGCAGGTCGCAAAGCAGCCGGATCTTCGCGTCCGGCTCAAAGCCGGGGAGTACCCTGGCAGCGTGGAAGTCGTCGAACAGCTTTCCGCCGAATTCCAGATAGAGCTTTCCTTTAAACCGGTCGATTCGTTCCAGAATGTGTTCTTTTTGTTTTTGCATGTAAAGTGTGTTGTCAAAACCGATCTTCATGGTTGATTACCGTCCCTCTCCTCAAAACAGGATCCTGTTTTTAAAAACGTACCTGCTGCTTTTGCACCGTATTAGAATACCACGAAATCAGTCGAAAAGGCAAGCAGGTAAATGCTCTTCCTGAAAAAGCATATAAAAATGAAATGCCTGAAAAAATCCTCGCCCGCCCGGAAAGCAGGCATTTTATCAGAATTTGTTCGTTTTGATTGACAAATCTACGCCTGAAATGCTATGCTAAAATCAAATTTTGGAGAAGACAAAAAACAGAGGGGGTCTCTTGATGCAAAAGCTGAAAAAAATCGATATTCATGTTCATGCGGTTCCGGAGCGCTTTTTGCTGCAGCAGGACGGCGGATACGCAACACCGCAGGAGTTGAGGCATATTTACAACCGGTTCGGTATTGAAGCGGGTGTTCTTCTGCCGGAAGGCGCGTACGCCGAATGCTCCTATGATACGGTCTCCCAGAGGGAGGCCTGCGAGATGGTGCGCCGTTTTCCGCAGACCTTTGCCGGGTGGTTCTGCAACATTAATCCATTGATGGGGCTAAATGCGACGGATACGGACCTTTCCTTTTATCTGAATCAGTTGATAAAAAAAGGCGCAAAAGGGATCGGAGAGATCACCTTTAACCGGCCGTTTGACGACCCGTATGTCTGCAATCTGTTTTATCACGCGGAGCAGTGCGGTTTGCCGGTGACCTTTCACATCGGAGCCCCCGGCGGATATGATTACGGTTTGATTGACGAAATCGGACTTCCCCGGCTGGAAAAAGTGCTTGAGCGGTTTCCGCGGCTGAAATTTCTTGGTCACTCACAAAAGTTTTGGGCAGAGATTGGCGGCGGGCTGACCGAGGAGGAGCGGAACGGATATCCGCAGGGCAAAGTGCAGCCGGGCGGCCGTGTGGTGGAGCTGATGCGCCGTTATCCAAATCTTTGCGGAGATCTTTCCGCCGGCAGCGGCTGCAACGCTTTGATGCGCGACCCGGAATTTGCGGCTGCATTTCTGGAAGAGTTTCAGGATCGTCTTTTCTTTGGAACCGATATCTGCAACCCGAAAAACATCGATGATCCGATGATGAGGCTTTCCGGCTTTCTGGACGATCTGGCCGAAAGCGGTAAAATCAGCTTTACAGCTTATGAAAAGGTCAGCCGCGGCAATGCGCTTGCCCTGCTCCGTTCAGGCTCGCTGGCGGCGCAGGAATAAGACCGCATTCCGAATTTGCGGCAGTGGCTGCGGTGTGGAAAGGATGTTTTTATGAGAAAAAGAAAAATATGGGCGGGGGCGGTGTGTATGCTGCTATGCGCTTCGGTCTGGCTGGCAGGGTGCACAAACATTGGCTTGCCGGTATCGTCGGAGCAAAGCGTTTCTTCGGTCAAGGAACAGGAGCCGATTTCGGCAGATTCGTCCGAAGAGCCGGCATCAACATCCGAAGTGCAAAGCTCCGCTGAGCCGGCGCCGGTTTCCTCCCAAACGGCAGAAAGCGCCGCCCCTTCCCGGCAGGAGTCTTCTTCATTCAAAGCGACGGTTCCTTCACAGGCGACGCAGGAGCCTTCTTCATCTAAGGCGGCGCAGGAACAGGCTTCCTCCCGGGAACTGGTTTCAAGCGCTGTCAACCGTGAGGTCAACGTAACGGTCCCGGAAGGATATACATTTATGCAAATCGCTTCTTTGCTGGAACAGAAGGGGGTCTGCAGTGCAAAAGATTTTTACCGGACATGCCAGAGCTATACCCCAAAATCCTTTTCCATTTCCGTCAGTGCCGATCGCTGTTTCCGCATGGAGGGCTATCTTTTTCCGGATACCTATACCTTTTATAAAAACGAAAATCCGCAGAATGTACTGGTCAAGATGCTGAATAACTACCATGCAAAGGTGGGA
>JAHZES010000151.1 GCA_019421725.1 Clostridiales bacterium
CGGAAATATTTTGAGTACGAATCTGATCATTTCCGAAACGCTGTTTCAGCAGCTGTTTATTGCTGGCGGCACCTATCCTCGCGAGATTAACGCTCGCCGAAGCATTTATTTGAGCTATACCGATATTGTACCGGATCAGGCCAGTGTTATTATTCGATCACTGGCAGAGTATAAAAAATCCTCCGCCAGTTATCTGGGAGCTTCCTGCTATGAAAATCTGACAAGCCAGTTGGAAGGCTTTCTCCCTCAGGCATCCAAGCTTAAAACAACGCTGATCGTTTTGCAGGCGCCTATTTTTGTTTTATTGGCAGCGTTTATTTTCATGGTAAGCCGTCAGATGATGGAGCTGGAGGAAAATGAAATAGCCGTGCTGAAAAGCCGGGGCTCCGGCAAACGGCAGATCATTTTGCTGTACCTGCTGCAGGGCTTGCTGCTTTCCGCCATCGGTCTTTTGCTTGGATACCCGTTCAGCTTTCTAATTTGCCGGATGCTGGGTTCCTCCAATGCATTTCTGGAATTTGTCCAGCGCAGCGCTTTGCCGGTTCGGATGAGCGGAAAGTCTCTGTTGTACGCTGTTTTGGCCGCATTGGCCGCCTGCGCTGCAACCGTGTTCCCCGTTTTTCGTTATTCCAGCGTTAGTATTGTACAGCATAAGGTAAAAAAGCAGTCTGCTAATAGAGTTCCCTGGTGGCAGCGTGTTTTTCTGGATTTCATTCTTCTGGCGATTTCCCTTTATGCTCTTTATTCATTCCATAATCAACAGGACTATCTTTCGGCACAGATGCAAAACGGTGGAACGCTGGACCCGCTGCTGTACTTCAGCTCTTCGGTTTTTATTGTCGGAGCGGGCTTGTTCGGCATGCGCCTTGTTCCACTGTTGATAAGACTGATTTTTACGGTAGGAAAAAAGTTTTGGCCGCCTTCGCTTTATGCGGCGTTTCTTCGCGTTCTGCGTACAAAAAACAGTCAGAGCTTCATTATGATCTTTCTGATTTTGACAATATCGCTCGGTATCTTTAACACAACCGCAGCACGCTCGATCAACGGGAATGCTGAAGACAAAATCTGCTATATGGACGGCGCCGACGTTGTGGTGCAGGAAGCCTGGGAAAGCGCCGGAACATCGGAATTTTCCGATTCTACGGGCACAGGCAACTCCACAGATCATATTGAACCGAATTTTGAAAAATACCATCAAATTCAGGGAGTCGAAAGCCTGACAAAGGTATATTACAGTAAAAAAGCATCGGTATCATCGACAGACGGCAAGAATGTTCGCAATGCGATTTTAATGGGGATCAATACAAAAGAGTTTGGTGAGACCGCAAACTTTAAAACTTCTTTAATGGCCACGCACTGGTATTATTATTTAAATGCAATGTCCCAGGACCCGCGCGGAATTCTGGTCTCCTCCAGTTTTCGCGACGAAAAAGGGTATTCAGTCGGTGACATTCTTTCTTACAGTGATTCGGGCGGCTCTACCCTGCACGGCGTGATCTACGGATTCGTGGATTACTGGCCAACATTTGCACCGCATACCGTTTCTTTGACTTCAACCGGAGAAAGCGTGGAGACAACCAATTATCTAATTGTAGCGAATCTTTCGCAGCTTCAGGCCTCCCTTGGAATACGTCCTTATCAGATCTGGATGAAAATGGAGAATTCTTCTCAACCGGTTTATGATTTTGCGAAAAAAATGGGCATTCGTTTTTCGGTTTTTCGCGATACTTCCGCAGATTTGATCGCATTGAAAAATGAGCCCGTCTTTCAGGGCACCAATGGTGTTTTAACTGCCGATTTTATCATCGTACTTCTTTTGTGTATGGTTGGTTTCCTTATTTACTGGATCTTGTCGATTCGTTCCCGTGAGCTTCAATTCGGCATCTTCCGGGCAATAGGACTTTCCATGCGGGAAATTATTACCATGTTGATTGGTGAACAGCTGTTAATTTCCGGCAGCTCCATTTTAATCGGCATTGCAACCGGCATTTTGTCTGCAAAACTTTATTTGCCGCTGATTCAGATTGCTTACAGCGCCGCTGATCAGGTTTTGCCGATTGAGATGATCGCAAATTCCGGTGATGCGGTCCGGTTGTTTTCTGTCATTGCTGCAATGATCGTCTGCTGTATGGCCATTCTTGCGTGGCTGATTTCAAAAATTCGCATTGCACAGGCATTGAAGCTCGGAGAAGACTGAAAGGAGATATTTACAGAATGGATACCATCATTCAAACAGAAGAGCTTGGACGTGCGTTTCCTGTGGCAAGCGGCGAAGTGTTTTGGGCTTTGAAAAATATATCATTATCCATTCCTACCGGGAAACTGAGTGTTTTGAAGGGACGCTCCGGTTCCGGCAAAACCACGCTGATGAATTTGCTTGGAGCCTTGGATCGCCCTACAACCGGAAAGGTGCTTTTTGATGGAAATATTCTTTCCGCCGAAAGCAACGATGCGCTCGGCAGATTCCGGCGAAAGAATATCGGCTTTGTTTTTCAGTCTGTCGCGCTGATTCCAATGATGAACGCCCGCGAAAATGTTGAATTTGCACTCCGATTGGCCGGAATTCGTGACGGAAGGCAAAAACGTGCGGAAGAATGTCTGAAGATGGTTGGACTTGGCGCTCGGCTGAACCATATGCCGCAGGAGCTTTCCGGAGGAGAGCAGCAGCGCGTTGCAATTGCCCGGGCAATTGCGCACCGTCCGCGCGTAGTTTTTGCCGATGAGCCGACCGCAGAACTTGATACCAATACAGGCATTCAGGTCGTTAAAATTTTTCGGGAGCTTTCCGAAGCGGAAGGATTGACCTTTGTTATGACAACGCACGATGCAGGGTTAATGGAGCTTGGAGACTGCGTTTATGAATTGGAAGATGGTGAGCTGGTTCATGGAAAATAAGAATAGGAGCATACCAACAGAGACCTCAACCGCCGGCCCTATGATCCTTTGTGAGAATCTGGTGAAGATTTATAAAACAAAGGACAGTGAAGTTCTTGCACTGCAGGGATTGGAATTGACCGTAGAACGCGGTGAACTGCTTGCGATCATAGGAAACAGCGGAAGCGGAAAATCCACCTTTCTGAACATGATCGGCGGGTTGGATCGCCCCTCTGCCGGGCAGCTGTTCGTCGACGGAAAAAATCTGTTTAAACTCAGCGAAAAGGAACTGGTTGATTATAAGCGCAATACGGTGGGGTTTGTTTGGCAAAATAACGCAAGAAACCTTTTGCCCTATTTAACTGCCATTGAAAACGTACAGATGCCGATGATGCTTTCCCACCGGAAACAACAGGCGGACCGTGCCAAGGAGCTGCTTGAGCTTGTTGGAATGGCGCAAAAAAAAAACCGGAAGCTCAATGAGCTTTCCGGAGGAGAGCAGCAGCGAATTGCGATTGCAATCGCCTTAGCCAACTCTCCAAAGTTGTTGTTGGCCGACGAACCAACCGGCTCGGTGGATTCTAAAACAGGTTCATATATTCTGGATGTATTCCGTGAATTGAATCGCAGCGGGCTGACCGTAGTCATTGTAACACATGACCGTATGCTTTCCAGGCGTGTTGGCAGAGTGGTTGCTATTCGTGACGGAAAAACCAGCAGTGAATTTATTGCAAAACAAAGTTATGCAGATCGTCTGGATTCCATTGATTTATTTGAAACAACGCAGGAAGAATATGCGGTTCTCGACCGCGCCGGCCGGGTACAAATTCCGCGCGAGCTGCTTGATTCCATTGGGGTTTCCGGCAATCGGCTTCGTCTGACGCAGGAAGATCACCGCATTATCATTGAGCCCGCTCAGTTGGAGGAAAAATTTTAGCTCATCCCTTTTTTCTTCTTTTTTGCTTCCGACGCTGCAGCATCGCCTTTTCCAGTTCAACGGCGGCAAGCGGTACTGATGACAAAAGAGCTACCAACAGCCATTGAAAAGTAGAAAGAGGAACTGTTTTAAAAATTGCCGCTAACGGCGGAATCGTAATTACAGTAATCTGCATCAACACGCAGATAAAAAAGGCAGCCACCATTTTCCGGTTGGATAAAACACCGATCGAGAACAAGGATTCTTCACTTCGCATACTGAACGCATGCACCAGCTGTGAAATGCTGAGAACCGCAAATGTCATTGTTCTTCCTACCGCAGGCGTTGGGTTGTTGATATCATAAAAAGATCTTCCCAGAACAAATGCCAGCAAGGAAAGACTGCCAATCAAGCCGCCCTCCAACAAAATCCTTTTCCACAAGCCTTCTGCAAAAAGGCTTTGGCCCGCAGGTACCGGCGCACGTTTCATAACGTCCCGATCCTTTGGCTCCACCCCCAGTGCAAGTGCCGGCAAAGAATCGGTGACTAGATTGACCCATAGCAGCTGAATTGCCAGCAGCGGTGATGGCAGCCTAATTAAAAATGCGGTAAATACGGTCATAATCTCTCCAATGTTACAGGAAAGCAGAAAATGCACCGCTTTTTTTATATTGGAGTATATTCCGCGTCCTTCGCCTACTGCACTCACAATCGTCGCAAAATTGTCATCTGTCAAGATCATATCGGCAGCGTTTTTTGCCACGTCCGTTCCGCTCTTCCCCATTGCGCAGCCGATATCGGCGGCTTTAAGCGCGGGTGCATCGTTTACGCCGTCTCCTGTCATTGCAACAACATTTCCGGTTTGCTGTAAGGCGCGTACGATCCGAACCTTGTGTTCCGGAGAAACACGGGCAAACACGGAACAGCGGCGGACCTTTTGTTCTAATTCAGATTGCGGCATACCATCCAGCTCGTTCCCGCTGATCACAGTATCTTCACGGTGAAGTATTCCTAATTGAGCGGCGATGGCCGCCGCTGTAACGGCGTTATCTCCGGTAATCATCACCGGACGAATTCCTGCATTACGGCACGTTTTTACCGCGGTTCGTACCTCCGGGCGCGGCGGGTCGATCAATCCGCAGCAACCCGCAAAAATCAGGCCGGACTCGGCCTCTGCCTCCCTTACGGGAACCGTGTCTGCATTTTTATATGATACGCCGATA
>JAHZES010000152.1 GCA_019421725.1 Clostridiales bacterium
CCCGATGACCTTCGGAAACTGGAGCCCGATCGGGATCCTTAACTGGCAGGAGCGCGTGGACGCCGGCGCACAGGGCGGCGCGCCTTCTCACTGGACGACGCTTTCCGAGCCGACGCTGCAGTACAACGGCGTCTTCACCGAGCTTGTCTTCGGCACGCATCTGCAATGGATCCCCGGCTACCGGCCCGAACAATACGCGGAGCTGCTGAAGGAATCCGCCGAGGAACTGTTCCTGTACAAAAACCGTGCCATCCTGCAGCAGCCTCATTTTTCCATTACGCACCGTACCACAATGGAGCGCCCGTGGAGATACCTGACCAGCGCACCGCTGCTGCTCGACCGCGACACCATCGGCAAATATGTGGTAGAATATCGGAGCGGCCGTACGCTGGAAATTCCGTTGATCTACGGGCTGAATATTTCAAATCCGTTCCGCAGCTGGATGCTTGTTCCGGACGAGCACATCGATTGCTACCGCGCGGACAGCTCTCTCTGCGGCATGACGCTCAACACCCTGCCGGTTCGCATGCCAAACGGCGAAACTCATTTTAAAATAGCGGTCACCAACCCCTACCCGGACGATGCCGTTGCTTCTGTCCGCATTGTCAAAACGGCTGCGGACGACGGAGAAATTTTGATCACCGCATTTGAGCAGGAGGACTGCGCCCCCGCCTTTGACGAAAACAACGCCTCTCTGCAGCTGCATTACTGATTTCTCCGGTCCTCTCCCGTAAAAGCCGAGGCTCTGGCATATGCAAAAAGGCAGGAACGCTTGCAGGAGGTTCGTGACATGGAACCGGTTTACCTGGCAAAACGGGAGATGGATCCTTCGTTCCCGTTTAAAATTTATCGCCGTGAAGGCCGTATGCAGCAGGAGCTGCACGCACACGATTACATTCAGCTCTGGTTTGTGCAGCGCGGCAGCTGCATCCACCAGTTTAACCGCCGACGCTATTTTCTGATTCGCGGCGACTGCTTTATCCTGCCGCCCGGCATTGTACATGCGGTCCAGTCAGACAGTGAGGAAACCGTACTGCTTGGGCTGGAATTTACCGAAGCATTCCTGTGCGGAGGAAATGATTTTACCGGGGCTGTTCTTTCAGCCACAGAGTTTGTGACTCCGTTTCTGGTTACGCTCGATCAGGTTCAGCCCCAGGTTTCGCTCGGCGGCGATATTCTGCGCGGCGTAGAACTTCTGTTTGAAGAAACGCTGCAGGAATTTCAAAACCGCGGTCCTCTCTGTGAATTATTCATTCAGGCAAATCTGCTCAAAATTCTGGCCATGATGCTCCGCGAGCGGCAGCGGCGCTCCGCCGGCTCCTTTTGTGTGGCCGCACGCCACCGGATGGCGGTTGCGCGCACACTGGACTATATCCATGAACACTTTGCGGAAAAAATTTACCTGCAGGAGCTTTGCATGCAGGCCGCGCTTTCTCCCACATATTATACGCGTATTTTCCGCACGGTGACCGGCAGTTCGTTTACGGAATATGTCCAAAGCCTGCGCGTGCAAAAAGCAAAATCGCTGCTTGACAGCGACCAGACGGTGGAAAGCATCGCAATCGCCGTCGGATACCCGGACACCGCCTCCTTTGACCGGGCTTTTAAAAAGGCGACAGGAGTTTCTCCCCTGCAATACCGCAAGTCGGTACAGAATCTGATAAATTCTGTACCGGAAAAGCAAATTTCATAGAAGCATCCATGATATACTAAGGGCAGCGGCAAAACGCTGCCCTTTCTGTTTGCCGCAAAAAAGAAACGGAGGCTGTTCTAATGAAAAACACTGCTGCTTTTGCAATTGTCGGGTGCGGCCGTATCGCGCCAAACCATCTGGATGCCATTGCGCACGCGCCCTCTGCAAAACTGGTTGCCGTCTGCGACATTTCAGAGGAAAAAGCGAAAAAAGCCGCACTGGAAAACGGACTTTCCAAGTGGTATACCGACGCTAAAACCATGTTTGAATCGGAATCGATCGACGTATGCTGCGTTCTGGTCCCCAGCGGTCTTCATCACGAGATCGCCATACTTGCCGCAGAACACGGAATTCATGTCCTTTGCGAAAAACCGCTCGATGTTACAGAGGAAGCAATGGCACAAATGATCGACGCCTGCCGCAGGAATCAGGTAAAGCTGGGCGGAATTTTTCAGCGCCGGACCTTCAGCGCCGCTCAGGAAACAAAAAGAGCCATTGCCGAAGGACGATTCGGCACCGTGACCATCGGCGACGCTTATCTGAAATATTACCGGGATCAGGCCTATTATGACAGCGGAGAGTGGCGCGGCACCTGGAAGCTGGACGGCGGCGGTGCGCTGATGAACCAGGGGATTCACGGAATCGATCTTATTTCATGGATGATGGGCGGTGTGCACAGCGTTTGGGCAAGATGTGAACGGCTTGTTTGGAACACCGAGGTGGAAGACACTGCGGTCATCAGCGTTAAATTTAAAAACGGAGCCATTGGCGTTATCGAGGGCACCACTTCGGTCTTCCCCGGGCTGGATACCGTGTTTTCGATCGGTGGCTCCAACGGCAACGTCTGCTTTGGAGATTCCGGCTTTTACAGCTGGCAGTTCAACAAGGATCCCGTTCCGCAGCCCGAGACCGTCGGCAGCATGGGTGGGCTGAACTGTGCCTACTCCAAGGACAATCTTGGTCACACGATTCAGGTGGAGGACATGGCGCGCGCTGTTCTTGACGATCGCGAGCCGATGGTTACGGGGGAGGATGCCCGCAGCACGGTACGAATCATTCTTGCAATCTACGAATCTGCACGCACCGGCCACGAAATTGTATTGAATGAATTCCTGTAAACGGCGTTTTCCGTTTTTATATGGCTTTCAGCCGCTCCGGATCAAAGATCCCTCTGCGTCCGTCGGTCTTAAAACAGACTCTCGTCGCAAAGACTGGATTCCGCTGCACACTTGTGGTAAAATAACAACAAAAGAGCTGGCGCAAGCTGCAATGAAACGCCCGGAGAAGCTTTCCGGCCTGCTGAATACCGTCAGCTACCGGGAAGGGAGCAAAACCTGATGCAGAAAAAGCAGCACCCGTCTGCCGCGCAGTCAACCGCGGATTCGTCTGCGGGTTCCGTTGAAATGCGGATCATCGCACGGATCCGAAGCGATTTTCCAACAAAATTCGGAATCCCGCGGCAAAGCGGCCTGGTAGAATCTCTGCAGGCGACCGTTGTTTTTGAACCGCCGTACCGTAATCCGGATGCGCTGCGCGGTTTGTCCGGTTACTCCCATCTGTGGCTGATCTGGCAATTTTCCGAATCCGTCCGGCAAGGCTGGTCTCCCACGGTTCGGCCGCCGCGGCTCGGCGGAAACCGGCGTATGGGAGTTTTTGCAACACGTTCGCCGTTCCGCCCCAACGCAATTGGGCTTTCCTGCGTCAAGATCGCGAATATTGAACCGGATTCCCCGGTCGGCCCGGTCATTCATATATTGGGAGCCGATTTGATGGACGGTACACCGATCCTTGACCTTAAGCCCTATTTGCCGCACGCGGACTGTAAACCAGAAGCCACCGGCGGCTTTTCGACACCGCTGGTCGACGATGCTCTACAGGTAAAATGTCCTCAGGAATTACTTCTGCGGCTTCCCGAGCAGCACCGTCAGACGCTGCTCGATCTTCTCGCGCAGGATCCCCGGCCTTCCTACCAGCACGACCCCAACCGGGTTTACGGTTTTCCCTTTGCTGGATTTGAAATCCGTTTTTCCGTGCAGAATGAGGTATTGCTCGTCCGTGAAATCATTCCGGAGCCCTCCAAATAACAATTCAACGTATCTGCACAAAACAGAAGAGCCTGCCTGTGACCGAAACCACAAGCAGGCCCTTCTGTTTTTATCGTTCTGTATCGCAGATGTACCAGCTGCTCACTGTTCAAATAAATCGGCTAATTTCCTGTCGACTTCGGCTAGCTTTTTAATTCCTTCCAGAACATTATCCGAGGAGTAGCCTTCTAAAAATTGATCCGCTTCCAGCGTAAAATACCCCTGATATCCGATCTCCTTCAGTGCCTTTACGATTTCCGGAAAAGAGATGGACATGGAAAACGGGATCTGGTGAGAATCGTGCCACCGATCGTTATCATGAATATGCAGGGCCTGCAATCTTTTACCAAGCGCGTGTATCATATTTACCGCGCCGGAACCTGAGCCGCGCATCTCGGCATGACCGATATCAAGGCAGGCAACAAAAAAATCATCGTTGACCGCATCAAGATGTTCAACAAAGCTTTCTGAGGTCGCACAGGCCGCAAAAGAGGACTGCTGCTTTTCGTTATCCCAATTCCACATATTTTCGGTTGCGATCTTAACATTGCACTCCTTTGCAAAGGGCAGCAAATCACGATACATTTCCGCGTTTTCCGAAGCGGTCTTATAATTATCAGGATGAATAATACAAATTTTTCCGCCTGCCTCTGCAGTGCATTCAATTGCTCTTTTCAAATAAGAGCGTATTTCAGGGCAGGAGGAGGGGAACGGCGCATGCGACTGGTTGCATACGATCCCGTTATCTTCGCCGATCCTCTTTAGTTTTCGTGCAAAGGCAAGGTAATTATCCGAGGCTAGCGGGTGATCGCTCTTTAACAGCATTTGGCTTTTCCAATCATATTCACACATTGAGAACATTGAAAAATCCCAGGCATCAAATCCCGATTTAGCAATATATTCTACCGCTTTTTCTTCTCCGACTTTTTTGGCCGCAGAACTTATTTCCGTCGAAATCTTCATTTGTCTCACCTTATACCTTTCTAAAATTTAATTCATTGCCGGAACCTTTGAAGTACGACCGTCAATTAACCTATCACCCCATTTTTTAAACAACAAAGTCAATAACGCAAATATACAAATAAAACCCCGTTCAAAAGAACGAGGTTTCCGTCTGGCTCCCCAAGTTGGACTCGAACCAACGACCCTGCGGTTAACAGCCGCATGC
>JAHZES010000153.1 GCA_019421725.1 Clostridiales bacterium
CCGCCGCGTAATGTTGAGGCGATTCACCGGTTTCAGCAGGGCGGCGGGCTTTTTGCGCTTGCAACCGGGCGTGCATGGCAGTCGACAGCGCCGCTGCTGGAGCTGCTGCAGCCAAAGGCTCCCGGGATTTTTGTAAACGGCGCCAGCCTTTACGATGCGTCCCGCGGCGAATTTGTAGATGAAACGTTTCTGGATCCGGCCGCGGACAGCTTTTTGGCAGAGATGTTTGCACGCTTTCCTACCGCTGCCATGGAGATTTTTACACGCAGCGAGCTTTGCGTGGCAAGGGAAAACGGATATTCCGCTTATCATCAAAGAGTAACAGTCGCACCGCAGCGTAAAGTGCAAATTTGCGCGCTGCCAGAGGAAAAATATAAGGTGCTCTGGATGGATGACCCGGAAAATGTGGAACAAATGCGCCTTTGGTATGAAGCGAACGCACCGCAGAGCCTTTCTGCGTTCCGTTCCTGTGCGCAGTATTTTGAAATCATGCCGAAGGGGACCGACAAAGGCAGCGGGCTTTGCCGGCTGCGGGAGCTGCTTGGGATCCCGAAGGAAGATTCCTGCGCAATCGGCGATTATGAAAACGACATTGCCATGCTGAACAATGCCGGAATTTCGGCGGCGCCCTCCAGTGGTGACAAATCCGCAAAACAGGCTGCGCAGGTCGTCGTCGGGGATTGTACCGGCGGCGCGGTGGCCGATTTTATCAATTATCTGGAACAAAGATGAAAAGGAAGGACTGGTCAACAACATGGAAGCAGCAATGAAAAAACAGTTGGGTATTACGGCCTGCAAGATCCGCATGGGCGTAATTGAGGGAACCTACCACGCGCATTCGGGACATCCGGGCGGTTCACTTTCCATTGCGGATATTCTGGCATATTTATACTGGAAGGAAATGAAGATCCGCCCTGAAGAGCCCAAATGGCCGGATCGCGACCGGTTTGTGCTTTCCAAAGGGCATTGTGCTCCCGCACTTTATGCTGCGCTTGCGAACCGGGGATATTTTGATGCCGGAGAGCTTCGGCTGCTTCGTCACACAGGCGCAATGCTGCAGGGGCATCCTGACATGAAGGGAACGCCCGGCGTAGATATGTCGACCGGTTCGCTTGGCCAGGGGATTTCGGCGGCGGCAGGTATGGCGCTTTCGGCTAAAATAAACCGGAAAGATTACAGGGTGTATACTATTTTGGGCGACGGAGAAATTGAGGAAGGGCAGGTTTGGGAAGCAGCCATGTTTGCTGCCGCCAAAAAGCTGGACAATCTGGTTGCAATCATAGATAACAACAATCTGCAGATCGACGGCCCGATTACCGAAGTAAACTCTCCTTACCCGATTCCCGAAAAATTTACGGCATTTGGATGGAACGTGATTGAGATCGACGGTCATGATTTTGATCAAATCGAGGCGGCTTTAACAACGGCAAGGGCAGTTTCGGAAAAACCGACGGCAATCGTGATGAAAACGACGAAGGGCAAGGGAGTTTCCTATATGGAAAATCAGGTTGGCTGGCACGGCACCGCGCCCAATGGAGAACAGTTCCATCAGGCCATGAGCGAGCTGCAGGCGGAGCTTTCCCGTCTGCAGGAGCTGTGAGCTTCCCGAACAAATGCGCTGCGAAAGGAATGGATCATTGATTATGAGTGAAAAAATGAAAAAGGCAACGCGCGAGGCTTACGGAGACGCGCTGAACGAAATTTATCCCGATTTTCCGAATCTGCTGGTGCTTGACGCCGATCTTGCTGCGGCGACCAAGACAGGCGTGTTTAAAAAAGCGCACCCGGATCGCTTTATTGACTGCGGAATTGCGGAAGGCAATATGATCGGCATTGCTGCTGGGCTTGCCGCTGCAGGAAACCTGGTATTTGCCAGCAGCTTTGCCATGTTTGCGGCAGGTCGTGCATTTGAGCAGGTGAGGAATTCCGTGGGATATCCACATCTGAATGTCAAGATCGGCGCGACGCACGCCGGCGTTTCCGTCGGCGAAGACGGCGCGACACACCAGTGCTGTGAGGATATTGCGCTGATGCGCTCGATTCCAGGCATGGTGATTTTGAATCCGGCGGATTATGCAGAAGCCAAAAAAGCGGTCCGTGCTGCTGCGGAACACGAAGGCCCTGTTTATCTGCGGTTTGGCCGTCTGGCGACGGAGGGCATTTTTGATGAGGAAGACCCGTTTACCATTGGCAAAGGCGTTCAATTGACAGAGGGCAGCGATGTGACGCTGATTGCAACGGGATTGATGGTCGGCGAAGCGCTCGGCGCGCAGGAGCGTTTAAAAAATGAAGGGATTTCTGCCCGTGTGATCAATATGGCGACGATCAAGCCGCTTGATGAAGAGATCATCTGCAAAGCAGCTGCCGAAACAGGCGCTCTTGTAACAGCGGAAGAGCATAATATCATCGGTGGGCTTGGCAGCGCGGTGACGGAAGCAGTTTGTGGCTGCTGCCCGGTTCCGGTGGTTCGTGTCGGTGTGAACGATGTTTTCGGTAAATCGGGCCCGGCAAAGGAGCTGCTGGTGCAGTTCGGGCTGACGGCGGAACACATTGCACAGGCAGCGAAACGGGCAATTGCAATGAAAAAATGAGAACGGGAGCAATTCCGCAAAAAAAACGGTGCGATGTTGATCATCGCACCGTTTTTCTATGTCGGAAAATGTTTTACTTTTTAAAGGCTCTTTTTGAGGGATAAATCAAATTTGAAACCATTGCAAAAAGTAAAGCAAGATTTAGAAGAGCAAATATCAACTTATTTTCGGTAAAAATAAGCCCGGCCAGAAGGGCGGCAAGTGACAGCAGTGAGCAAACAAGAAAGATGACTCTGTTTGCGGAAAGAAGTCCGACAACGCCGCAGATCAGCAGCATGATACCGCCGATAAGAAGAATCAGCAACGGAAACGGGATGACAGCAGCGTCAACGGCAGAAGAGTCAGTTTGGCTGAAAAGAACGATATCAACAAAGTCCTGTATACATTCGGTAATCAAAAAATCCGCTGTGCCATAAGCACAGCGGAATAAAGCGTTACTCGAACATCACTTCGTCCATCAAGGCGCCGCGATATCCGTGATCATAGGCCCATTTTGCTGCGTCAAGAACCAGATCACGGAACTTCGGAATATAATGTGAATAATCGGAGTGGAAATACTGCTCGTGGATCATCAGCTCCATAAAGCCGCTGCGGTGAGGGTCGGCCTTAATGGTTTCCAGATGAGGAAGAAGATCCTCATATTTAATGGTGTTCAGCACAAGATCGATTCTGCCGTGCATTACATCCTCTTCCGTATTCATCCAGAAATCACGGCCGCCAACATGGCTGATCAGCTCCTTGGGGTAATAGTAAGCCACGAGCGGATCGCCGTTTCCAAAGAACTCAAAGTAGCCGGTCAAGCCGCGGTATCCCAAGGCGCGCAAGGCGCGAACGCCTCCGATATTGGCTTCTCCCCAGTGCACGGTGCAGACAGAGGCCAACGTTTTTGCGCCGGCAAACCGAACGATCTCGGCGTCAATTTTGCGGGCGTCTTCCGTGATGCGCTTCATGGTCGTGTGCTGGTACGGCTTATCGGGGAATTCCTGATGCGCATGGAATGAAAGGTGCAGCCAATCGGAGTTGGCTTCCCACTCAGCCTTGAATTTGTCGGTCATCATCGAAAGGTTGAAATAATCGCGGCGAACGGAAAAGCCGGGCATCTCATCCGTTTCATAAAAAAGATTCAGATGTATTTTGGCGTCGTACTTGTCATGAGCCTCTTTGTAAACTGCCAGGTAGGGGTTCTCAAAAATAGAGCGATAGGTATCCTGATTTTTCGTAATGTCCTGCAGAAACAGAATATTGTCGTCGGAAGAAATGCGGTATTTGCCCACGGAATGGCGAAAATCGTAAACGGCGATACGGTCGCAGTTTTCTCTGCAGTTCATGTCCTCGGCAAAAAAGGTATTCCGGCGACCCTCCAGAGCCAGGTCGGCTTCAAAATATTTTCCGTTAAAAAATGCTTTTTCTTCGTTGATGTAGATATCTGCATCGGGCGCGGCAGCGACCAAAGCGCGGACGACAAGCTTCCCGTCTTTTTCTGTTCCGTCATACTGGTTCAGGCAATCTCCGTCGATCGGAAAAACAAAATGGACCGGTTTGTGCAGTGCAAAATAATCCTTCATTCAAATCAGATCCTTTTTCATTAAAGTAGGCGCATAGATGCCTTCTGCCCTTATTCTAACGTACCAAAATCAGAAAATCAATCCCTTTGAAATAAATATTTTATGCATTGCAAAAATCAAAGACCGGTATGTGCGATTTCAGGCATCGGGGCAATTTCTTTACGGTAACAGACTACAAGAAACCAGAGGCTGGCGGCAAACGAAACAAGCTCAGAAAGCGGAAAAGCATACCACACCCCCGCCAGACCAATGGTGCGGGCAAACAACCACGCGCAGGGCAGAATGACGATCAGCTGGCGCAGCAGAGAGATCAACAGGCTTTTGATGCCGTGGCCGATCGCCTGAAAAAATGTGGAGGCCATGATCCCGATGGCGGCAAGAGGAAAACAAAGGCAGATGGTTCGCAGTGCAGGGACACCGATCTGCAGCATTTCTTCGGTGGGAGAAAAGAACCCGAGCAGCCATTCCGGCGCGGCGAGAAACAACGCCATTCCGCCGGTCATAATGATAAAGGCGGCTACGCACGAAAGCTTGAGGCAGTGCATCAGGCGACGGCGGCTGCGCGCACCGAAATTAAAGCCCATAATAGGCATGGCGCCCTGAGTCAGCCCAAAGACCGGCATGAAAATAAACGACTGCAGCTTGTAATAAACGCCCAGCACGGAAACTGCCGCGTCGGAAAAGCCAATCAGAATGGCATTAAGCGCAACGGTCAGGAGAGACATGATCGATTGCATGATGATAGACGGAAAGCCAACGGCGTAAATATCCTTCAAGATTTTTGCGCT
>JAHZES010000154.1 GCA_019421725.1 Clostridiales bacterium
GAATGTCATAGGCATTTTGAACGAACTTCTTTGGATGGGATCAAAAAAAATCCTGACAAAGCAAGCTGCACGGCACTTTTGCGAAGAAATGAGGGGGGCGGTGATTTTCCCGGCGCCCGCTTTGCTGTTGTGATTCTGCACAATTGCGGCCACAGAAACAGTGGGGCGATTTTCACAAAAATGCGTTCCGGGCAAAAAAAGCGTTTGAAATCAATAAATTACATATGGTATAATATAGCTGCCCGAAAAATGAATCGCAGGCGCGTAATCAACGCCTGCACTGCAGAAAGGAATGGATGAAGCATGAAACGAATCAAGGCGGCTTGTCTGGAACAGACCGTACATTTTATGCTGAAGGAGGAATTAGGCCACGCCGCCGCGGCAAATATGGTTCGCGAGGAATACGCCCATTACAAAGCGGCGCTGGAGCGCAACCGTACCCAATATAAAATCGTGGAGGAGAAGGTTTTGCCGGACGATTCCATCTTGATCAAGGTCAAAAAACAGTATAACAGCTGTGATGTCGGCGATTATCTGAACTGACGGACACCGGGAACCGGAAAAGCGACGCGCCCACAATTCATTCCGACCGTTACGGCACAAACCTCCGGCCATCGCCTGATCGTGATGACCGGAGGTTTTTTCTGTTTTTTGTTGCATTTCGCACACCGTCGGGATATACTGTGATAAATCGAAAAAATGTGTCGAAACGGGCGGATCTGACGCAAGCGGATCGGGCACCGGGGGCAGCGAAAGGAATGGTTCCCTGTATGATTTACAATAATGTGCTTGAGGCGGTCGGCCACACGCCGATGATTCGGCTGCAGAGAATGGGAGATCCCGACGGGGCGGAGATTTTGGTGAAATACGAAGGGCTGAATGTGGGAGGCTCGATCAAAACCCGCACCGCCCTCAATATGATACTCGACGCAGAAAAGCGCGGGCTGATTCATCCGGATACCGTCATCGTGGAGCCGACCAGCGGAAACCAGGGCATCGGCCTTGCGCTTGTCGGCGCGATTCGCGGCTACCGCACCGTTATTATTATGCCGGATTCCGTCAGCCGGGAACGCAGGCTGCTGGTTCGCCATTACGGAGCCGAGGTACGGCTGGTGCATGACGCGGGCAATATTGGCGACTGTATTGCGGAATGCGTACGGACGGCGCAGCAGATGGCTGCCGCCGACCCGAGGGTCTTTATTCCGCAGCAGTTTGAAAACACAGCGAATCCACAGGTCCATCGTCATCGCACGGCGCTGGAGATCATGGAACAGGTTGGCGGGCCGATTCACGGCTTTTGCTCGGGAGTGGGCACGGGCGGAACGATCACGGGCATCGGCGAGGTGCTTAAGGCGCAGAACCCGGAGATCGTTATTTGGGCAGTGGAGCCGGAAAACGCCGCGATTCTGGCCGGCGGGACCGTTGGAACACACCTGCAGATGGGCATCGGCGACGGGCTGATCCCGAAAATTTTGAACATGGGGATTTATGAGGACGTCTGCATTATTTCCGACGAGGAGGCGATCCGCACCGCACAGGAGCTTGCCCGGCTGGAGGGACTGATGTGCGGGATTTCCAGCGGAACGAATGTGGCGGCGGCCATTCGTCTGGCCAGAAAGCTTGGCAAAGGGAAAACGGTGGTTACGGTTCTTCCGGACACTGCCGAGCGGTATTTTACCACCCCGCTGTTTGAGGAAGACTGATATTTTCTTTATTAAAACACAGAAAACAGCAGCGACTGCTCCTTGTTCGGCAGGCGCTGCTGTTTTTATAAAGGGTTAAAGCAGGATCACAGCTCGGTAATTTCGCTGTGGAATTCCTGCAGCGAACGGACACCGGTTTTGCCGCCCTGCACCGCGCGGATCCCCTCTGCGGAAGCCTTTGCGGCGGCCATGGTGGTCATATAAGGCACGCGGCCCTTAATGGCGGCTTTGCGGATGTAGCTGTCGTCTACGGCGCCGCGCTTGCCGAACGGAGTATTGACGATAAAATCAATTTTTCCGTTTGTAATAACATCCAGAATGTTCGGCCGGCCTTCATTGATCTTGGCGATCGGCTCTGCTTCGATCCCGGCCGCCCGAATCGCTTTGCAGGTGCCATCGGTAGCAAGAATTTTGAATCCGCATGCGGCAAAGGCTCCGGCAACGGCGGGCAGCTCCTCTTTGTCGCGGTCGCTGACGCTGATCAAAACCGTTCCGAAAAGCGGCAGACGACTGTTTGCCGCCTCCTGCGCTTTGTAGAATGCCTCGCCGACATTGTCCGCCAGACCGAGGACTTCTCCCGTGGAGCGCATTTCCGGCCCAAGCACAGGGTCGACCTCGGGGAACATGTTGAATGGGAAAACGGCTTCCTTTACGCCGTAATGAGCAAACTTTTTCTCGCGAAGGGACGGCACCGGAGAAGGACGTCCCGTCAGCGGCGACGTCATAATATCGGTTGCAATGCGGACCATGTTGATATCGCAGACCTTGGAGACCAGCGGCACGGTGCGGCTGGCGCGCGGGTTTGCTTCCAGCACATAAACAACGCCGTCCTCAATGGCGTACTGCATATTCATCAGACCGACAACGTGCATTTCCTGCGCGATGCGCCGGGTGTAGTCGCGGATGGTGGCGAGCTGGCCCTCCGTCAGGTTTTTGGAGGGGAGGATGCACGCGGAATCGCCGGAATGAACGCCTGCAAGCTCAATATGCTCCATCACGGCCGGCACAAAGACGTGCTCGCCGTCGCTGATGGCGTCGGCCTCGCATTCGGTCGCGTTGTGCAGGAACCGGTCGATCAGGATCGGGCGGTCCGGGGTTACGCCAACGGCTGCGTTCATGTAAAACGTCATCGCTTCATCGTCATGCACGACCTCCATGCCGCGGCCGCCCAAAACATAGGACGGGCGCACCATGACGGGGTAGCCGATGCGGTTGGCGATTTTCAGAGCGTCCTCCACCGAGGTGGCCATGCCGCTCTGCGGCATTGGAATCTCCAGCCGATCCATCAGCTTTCGGAACAGGTCGCGGTCTTCGGCAAAATCGATCATTTCCGGCGTTGTGCCGAGAATGTTTACGCCGTTCTTTTTCAATTCGGCGGCGAGGTTCAGCGGCGTCTGTCCGCCGAACTGCGCAATTACGCCGACAGGCTTTTCCTTGTGGTAAATGCTTAAAACATCCTCCACCGTCAGGGGTTCAAAATAAAGCTTGTCGGAGGTATCATAGTCGGTGGAAACGGTTTCGGGGTTGCAGTTGACAATAATCGTTTCAAAGCCGAGCGCTTTCAGCGCTTTGGCAGCGTGCACACAGCAGTAGTCAAATTCGATTCCCTGACCGATCCGGTTCGGGCCGCCGCCGAGGATCATAATTTTGGGGCGGTCGCTCGGCGCGGGGCTCTCGTCCTTCATATGATAGCTGGAGAAATAATAAGCGGCGTTTTCCGTCCCGCTGACATGAATTCCCTCCCAGGCCTCGGTAATGCCGAAGCCGATGCGGGCGGCGCGTATCTCCGATTCCGGCAGACCGAGCAGCTTTGCAAGGTACTGGTCGGCAAAACCGTCCCGCTTGGCGGAGCGAAGCACGTCTTCCGGGGGGATTTGCCCGGCGTACGCCTTCAGCGCTTCCTCCTCTTCCACAAGCTCTTTCATTTGCAGCAGGAACCAACGGTTGATCCTGGTCAGGCGGTAAAGCGTCTCAATGTCGGCACCCTTGCGCAGCGCTTCATACAAAATGAACTGGCGTTCGCTGGTGGGAACATTCAGCATGGAAAGAAGCTCTTCCTTTGTTTTGCTGCCGAAGTCCTTTGCGCCGCCCAGACCGGAACGGCCGATCTCCAGGCTGCGGATCGCTTTTTGAAACGCTTCTTTATATGTTTTGCCGATGCTCATGACCTCGCCGACTGCGCGCATCTGTGTGCCGAGCTTATCCTCGGCACCCTTGAATTTTTCGAACGCCCAGCGGGCAAATTTGATGACGACGTAATCGCCGGACGGAACATATTTGTCCAGTGTTCCGCACTTGCCGCAGGGAATCTCGTCCAGCGTCAGACCGCAGGCCAGCATTGCCGAAACAAGAGCGATCGGGAAGCCGGTCGCCTTGCTTGCCAAAGCGGAGGAACGGGAGGTGCGGGGGTTGATTTCGATGACAATGATACGGTCGGAGACCGGGTCATGTGCAAACTGCACGTTCGTCCCGCCGATGACGCCAATGTTTTCCACAATTTTATAGGCCTGCTCCTGCAGCCGGCGCTGCACGGACGGCGAAACGGTGAGCATCGGCGCGGCGCAGAAGGAGTCGCCGGTGTGTACGCCCATTGGATCGATGTTTTCAATGAAGCAGACGGTGATCATGTTGCCTTTTGCATCGCGGACGACCTCCAGCTCCAGCTCCTCCCAGCCGAGAATGGATTCCTCAACAAGAACCTGTCCTACAAGGCTCGCCTGCAGTCCGCGTGCGCAGACGGTCTTCAGCTCTTCCACGTTGTAAACAAGTCCGCCGCCGGCGCCGCCCATGGTGTAGGCCGGGCGGAGCACGACCGGATAGCCGAGCTTGTCGGCGATCTGAACGGCCTCGTTGACGGAGTAGGCAACTTCACTGAGAGCCATTTCAATACCGAGTGAGTTCATCGTGTTTTTGAATTCGATACGGTCTTCGCCGCGCTCGATGGCGTCTACCTGAACGCCGATGACCTTCACCTGATACTTTTTCAGGACGCCGGCCTTGGCAAGCTCCGAACAAAGGTTCAGTCCGGACTGACCGCCAAGGTTTGGCAGAAGAGCGTCAGGGCGTTCTTTTTCGATGATCTGTGTCAGCCGTTCGCAATTGAGCGGTTCAATGTAAGTGACGTCCGCCGTGTCCGGATCGGTCATGATCGTTGCGGGGTTAGAATTGACAAGCACGATCTGATAGCCCAGCTTTCGCAGAGCCTTGCATGCCTGTGTGCCGGAATAAT
>JAHZES010000155.1 GCA_019421725.1 Clostridiales bacterium
CGCTCGCAGTAAAATTCGCCGTCCTCGCGCTGGGCGCGCTTGGGCTTGCAAACATGTGGGAAGCCGTTTTTGCAGACGTGGGCGTTTCCATTCTGGCCATCCTCAACGCCATCCGCGTGCTGCGCGTTCAAAAGTCCCGCGTTCTGCCCTCCTCTTCCGAAGAAGCTGGTAAATAACGCGCCGTTTCATCGGCCTGCACCTTCTCCCGGGGAACTCCCCCGGGAGTTTTTGTTTCTTCGGCTTAAAGTTCTTTTTTCTGACCAAAAGCCATCTGCAGTGATTCTTTATGGCCATGGCACGCGTATCCCGCACGGGTGCGCCCCAAAACACGGAGCAGAATCTTGACAACAGAAACGGAATATGATATGCTGAGGACACATAAAATCAAACACCTGTCTAATGATTCCGCCGCCGCTTCCGGATGCGGATTCCGTGCAAGACAAGTCATTTTTACATGATTGGAGATTATCACGATGAAAAGAATCCAGACGATTGAGACCCGCGACCTGAAGAAGAGCTGCGCCGCCGGCGGATGCGGCGAATGCCAGACCTCCTGCCAGTCTGCCTGCAAGACCTCCTGCGGTGTTGCAAACCAGAAGTGCGAAAACAAAAACAAGTAATTTTTTCTGCGCAAAAAGAAATGCCGCCGGTTTTTGCAGGCGGCATTTTTTATGCGGTTTGGCTGCGGTACAGAGAGAATCGTTTGAAACAGAAAAGACCTTTTCACTCGGATCAATTCGATGCCAAACGGGAAAGAGGGAACAAAAATGGTACATCAATATAAACTCAACGGCTATAATATTGTGCTGGACATGTGCAGCGGCTCTGTCCACGCAGTCGACGAAATTGCCTATGACGTGATTGCACTCTACAAGGAAGCCACGGAGGACGAGATCGTTGCGGAAATGCTGCAGAAATACGGGGACCGTGAGGACGTGACGGAGGAGGAGCTGCGCAGCTGCGTAGCAGACGTTCGCGCGCTGGAGCAAAGCGGAAAGCTTTTCACTCCGGACGATTACGAAGCCATGGCGGGCGAGCTGAAAAAACGCAGCGGGAATGTGGTAAAGGCGCTCTGCCTGCACGTTGCTCACACCTGCAACCTTAACTGCACCTATTGTTTTGCCAGCCAGGGAAAATATCAGGGAGACCGCGCATTGATGAGCTTTGAGGTCGGCAGGCGCGCGCTTGATTTTCTGATTGAAAGCTCCGGAACGCGCACCAATCTGGAGGTGGACTTTTTCGGCGGCGAGCCGCTGATGAACTGGGACGTCTGCAAACGGCTGGTGGCTTATGCCCGCACACAGGAGCCCATTCACCACAAAAATTTCCGTTTTACGCTGACCACCAACGGTATGCTGATCGACGACGACGTGATCGATTTTGCCAACCGGGAAATGAGCAATGTCGTGCTGAGCCTGGACGGGCGCAAAGAAGTTCACGACCGCCTGCGCAGGGATTATGCCGGTAACGGGAGCTACGACCGAATCGTGCCGAAGTTTCAGGAGCTGGTTCGCCGCCGCGGCGGAAAAAACTATTATATGCGCGGCACCTTTACGCACAACAACACCGATTTTACGAACGACATTTTTCACATGGCGGACCTCGGCTTTACCGAACTGAGCATGGAACCCGTTGTCTGTGCGCCGGGAGATCCTTATGCGCTGACGGCGGAGGACCTGCCCGTTATTCTGGAGCAGTATGAGATCCTTGCAAAAGAAATGATCCGCCGAAAGAAAGAGGGGCGCGGTTTTACCTTTTACCACTACATGCTCGACCTCACCGGCGGACCGTGCATTTACAAACGGATCTCCGGCTGCGGTTCGGGAACCGAATACATGGCTGTCACTCCATGGGGCGAGCTGTTCCCGTGCCACCAATTTGTTGGCGACCCCAAATACAGCCTCGGAAACGTCTGGGACGGCGTAACGAACACCGCGCTGCGCGAAGAATTCCGCCAGTGCAACGCCTACTCGCGTCCCGAATGCCGCGATTGCTGGGCAAAGCTTTACTGCTCCGGCGGCTGCGCCGCTAACGCCTATCACGCCACGGGCAGCATTCGGGGCACATACGAATACGGCTGCGAGCTGTTCCGCAAACGCATGGAATGCGCCGTGATGCTCCAGGTTGCCGAAAAGCTCGGCAGCTGCACGGAATAATTCCGCCGCAGCGGAGAAAGGAAGGAATGCACTGATGAAAACCGTTTCCCCGCCGCGCAGGATCCATTTTATGGACGAGGTCCGCGGCTTTGCGGTATTCTGCATGGTGTTTTACCATGCATTCTATCTGATCGCATTTTTATTCAGCATAAATTGGATGACTCCGGTCTTTCGCTTTTTCATGCCGGCCGAGCCGTTCTTTGCCGCCGCATTTATTCTGATCTCCGGCATTTCCTCTCAGCTTTCTCACAGCAATTTGCTGCGCGGTGCAAAGCTGCTTTGCGTTGCGCTGGCCGTCACGCTTGTCACGGCGATTATCATTCCGAAGGAAGCCATCTGGTTCGGCGTGCTGCACCTGCTTGCCGTTTGCATGCTGCTGTTCGGCGCGCTGCAGAAGCCGTTGGAAAAGGTACCGTTTTGGCCCGGCTTTTTGCTTTGTGCCGTGCTGTTTTTTCTCACCTGCGGTCTGGTGTTCGGCTCCCTGCCATACCTCGGCTTACCCGGCGTTCCTGCGCTGCAGCTGAACGCGATGGATCCGTCTTACCGCTTCGGATTTCCTCTCGGCTTTCGTACACCGGACTTTGCCTCTGCCGACTATTTTCCGCTTTTACCCTGGGTATTTATGTTTCTTGCCGGAACATTTCTCGGCCGGTTTGCCAAGGCGGGAAAATTCCCGGAGTTCACATACAAAAGCCGCGTTCCGTTCTTTTCATGGATCGGCCGTCACGCACTGATCATCTATGTGCTGCACCAACCGGTCATTTACGGCATAATGCTGTTGATCACTGCCCTGCGCGGCTGATGCTTCCGGAAATAACAATAAAACGCCAAAGAGCCTGCATTCCCGAAAGAGCGGAAATGCAGGCTCTTTTTTACGTTCGTAGATCGATCTGCAGCCGGTTACAGGTGTTCGCTGCAGCCGGCGGTACGAATAAAGCGCTTGCCGTCAAAGAGAAAGACTCCGTAGCCGTTGCCGGCCTTGCGCCCGCTCTGCAGCCAGTCGGCATACGCCCGCTGAAACGTGGTCTTGCGCGGCAGCTGGTCCGCCGGCTTTTCCGCATCGGCGCCGTATATCCGCCATGCGTCATGAAAGGTTTCGGTTTCTTTGGAGAAAATGGGATCGAAATCGTGCATGAACGACACCACATTGGACTCCTTCGGCAGCATGCCGTCATGCGGCGGATAAAGCAGCCAGGAAAGGCAGGTAAATACCACCGGGCCGTTCGGAAACTCCGCGCGGTAAAATTCATATGCGCGGCGGTAGCTGTCCTCACGCAGCTCTTTGGTCAGCGGCCCTGCGGAAGGGATGTGCATCGTCAGCACTCTGTCTCCCCTTTTCACGGTGAATCCGCCGGCGGTGTAGCTTTCGCCGCGGAAGCCGTCAAACTCATACTGGAGCCGTCCCAACGCAAAACGGGTAAGATTGTAAAACCCGGCGTCCCAGCTGCGCGTAAACACGCCCCAAATACCGTAAACCTGTTTGCATTCCGCCAGCTTGTAATGCAGGTCCATCATCGTATCATGGAAAATTTCTTCGGAAAGCCCGCGCGCGCGGTACCTTTCGTGCAGCTCCTGCGCGTTCCAGCAAAGAAAAACCAGCGACGCGGTATAGCTGTGGATCCCGCAATCCTCTGCAATTTTATCGAGCTGTTCAAACACCTTTTCCCCGTTTTCAACGGGGTCTTCCATGTACCGGGCGCAAAGCTCCGTCAAAGCGCTCTCGTGCTTTTCCGTCATCGTCTTACCTGCTTCGCAAAGCGCTGCCCGCGCTTCTTCTGGAAAATCGAGCAGCTCCATCAGATCCGGAAGATAATCGTTGGGTCGTTTCATATTCTTTATTCCTTTCTTTTCAACTGATTCAAATCGCAAAATGCATCCGCAAACAATAGCTGATTTCAAATTTTGTTTACAGAAGCATACGCTCCGAACAAACCTGCATGGTTGCCCAGCGCGGCGTTTCGCAGCTGCACGTCGCGAAAGCTCGCCATAACGAGCTGCGGAACACGTTCCTGCAGCGTTTGCAGCACATACGGCTCTCGAATAATCCGCCCCCAGAGCACAATCGCCTCCGGCTCAAAGGTATGAACCAGCGACGCCAGCCCCACCGCGACCTCTCCGCACCAGTCGTCCACCACGCCGCGCGCACGGTCGTTACCGGAACGAAGCGCGTCGAACAAAGAACGTCCGTTCCATTCTCCGCCAAGGATCTCCTCCGCACGGCGGGAAAGCGCGCCGGTAGAGGCATACGCCTCGTAACAGCCGTGCCCGCCGCATGTGCACGGTTTTCCTCCGGCATGGGTGATCATATGGCCAAGCTCTCCTGCCGAACCGTTTTTCCCGGCGTAAAGCTGTCCGCCCAGCACAATGGCTCCTCCGATTCCCGTGCCGTAAGTAACACAGAGAAAATTATCAAACCCCTTTGCCGCGCCAAATCTGCTTTCGCCCAGCGCGGCGGCATTCACGTCGTTTTCCACCGCAACGGGACATCTGAAGATTTCGCGCAGCGTTTTCCCGACCTGCGTCCCGGTGTAACCCGGAACGTTATCCGTCGCATAAAGGATAGAGCCGTCGACCCGGTTCACCTGACCGCAGGTAGACACGCCGATCGCTTCAAACGCGCCGCAGTGCTCCCGCACAA
>JAHZES010000156.1 GCA_019421725.1 Clostridiales bacterium
CAGACAAAAGGAGGATGCCTATCCATAGAAAAATCAGCCGTCCTGCATTGTCTGCAAAACGACTGATTGATTTGTTTTATTTGGTTTTATAGCTCCATTTTCGGGGTGTAATCTTCGGCAATATCTTTCTCCACATCATCTTCTGTGGAGAAAGCCTGCACCGGTGTTTGTGTCATGGAAAGCTGCAGCAGGTTCTGAATGCGCCGGTTGACGGTTTCTGCAATGGCCCGAATCCGGCTATCGTCCATATATTCTTCCGCGCCGTCTATGGTCAGAACGCTTGTAATCAATTCCTTGACAGCTGTCAGCCTGTCAAAATTGATCCAGCTAAAATCAGATACCAGCTTTAACTGCTCCGCATGGTGGTTTTTAAACGGCTTGCAGACCACCTCTTTTCCGGAGCGTATCTGTCCGGGCGTCTTGTCATAGCCGAGAGAGGAGCCGCTGTCATAGATGGGGGCAAAGCCGAGCCACTCCAATGTTTCGGCGTTTCGGATCACACCGAAGTTGTTGAGATGCCGGTCTTCGTTGGCGATGATATAGTCCAGCACAATCATCCGGTCGAGGAAAGGCACGGCGCCTTTGATTCCCAGCGATTCGCAGCAATTCACAAAGTGCTGATACACCGAAGTGCTGTTATCCTTTTTCTGTGTTTTTAGGATACGCCACGCCGGGATCAGTTCGGTGTTTTCCGTGACAAAATCCTCGCACACGCTGTACGGCGCACCCTTGTTCCAGGTGACCATGTACGGCACATGGGGAATACCGAGGCGCTCCATGATCCTGGTGGCGATCACTTCATTGAACGGCTGCTGACGGAATGGGTTGCTGCCGCCTTTTACAAGGCATCGCCTACCGTTTATGATTTTCCAACGCTTTTTCAGGTTTCCGTCCGAGGTGTTGTCCGGGGAGGAGAAATTTAATCCCTCCGCTTTTTTATCCGCGCCGAACAGGACGTCGCCGATATCGTCTGAAAAATCGTTCTCAAAAAAGTTGATACTGTCCCAGGCCAGGTCGGAGCCTTCGGGACAAATCCAATACTGATCCGACAGGCTCAATCCCCAGCAGCGCACCAGCAGCATTTTGGTGCTGGTGATTTCCAGCGCTTGAAGCGCTTCTCGCACACCGGATCGGCTGGCCGGGATGGAACGGTCTGTCCACCACTCGTTGAGCGCCGCCCGGTCGGTGATCCCTTTTCGTACCGGAACGCCCACCGGCAGATGCTCCGGCGCATACACCGTCCCGATTTTTTGTATAAAACCGGTGGCGTCATCCAGTTCCAGTTCCGCCACCTGGATTCGTTTATGCATCAGGGTACATTTCAAGCTGTTCACCTCATTTCTCTTTTTATGCGGTGCAGACGTCTTTGCTTTCAGGCTGCGCAGCTTCGCCTGCAATGCTTTCCGTTTCTCAATCTGCCCGGCAAGCGGTTCGATTTCCTCATCGTGCAGATACCGGCTCTGTTTCACGCCCTTCTCCGACCATTGATGATAGTAGTAGGTCTTGCCGCTGATGGTTTTCTTGGAGAGATACCCTTTCGGAAGTTCGCTGATCTGTGCGGTCAGCTCCGTAATTAAATTCAGATGTTCTTGTTTTTCCATACACAGCGCCTCCGTTTCATAAGGGTATTCAAACACGAGCTACAAGCAAGTGTTTCAATGTTCTTGGGCGCCCGTTCAAAATCTTTGATTTTGGTAACGGGTAAGGTTATTATACCCCGTTTTAACCCCTTTTGTCAACAACAAGACGAATTGAGTCGATAAAAAGTTACAATTGCGCCGCTGCCACAATCAGTCTGCCGTCTTTTCCCGAACCGTAACAGGTGGATAGGGTGAGAAGCTGCTGGCCATACACAGGCGTGACGCCGGTATCATACAGGGATTTGCTCCGGAGCAATGCGACCTGTTTAGCAAATTCCGCACCATCGGCTGCACGGATAAAGCTGTACCATGCGTCGGTTTTCTGCACAGGTACAACAGCAAACGCGGTATATTTTTCAAGACCGTCCGCGGTCTGAAACGTAATGACAGAATGGGCGGCGGCGTATGCGGGATCGGTATAGTGTATGAGCGTCCCGAACATGGTTCTGTTTTTCATATTATGCCCATAGATCATGCGGTTGGTGCAGCCCGTATCGCACCGGTAGTCCAGAAACGGGATGCCGCTTTGACTGTACCCGCCGTCAAAATTCCGGCGTAGGTATTTCTGCGGGCTTTCCGGCGTGTACATCACAGGGTAGTTTAGCTGCGTATCGGGAATGCTCAGCCAGCCGATGCAGTCGCTGTTCTGCGCAAAAAGCGGCGCAAGGCTGCGCACAGGTTCCGGCTTGTCATCTGACGGCGATTGTTTTTCATCGAACTGCTGCGGTTTGGGAGACGTAATCTGCACCAGCTTCGCCAGCGCTGCAAAATCCTCTTTTTCTTTCTGCTGTAACGACAGTTCCCTGTAAACCGTAAAGCCGGACACGACAGTGACTGCCGACAGCAGAACAGAAAGAATGAGCAGGCTAATCCTCCGCGTCTTCGTCATCGTCCGCCTCACAAAACTGTTCGCCGTCAATATCCGGCATGACCTCTCCGTTCATGCTGGCCTCGAAATACAGGGCAAGGAAGCGCTTGATATCCGATTTTCGCATCCGCCGGACTTCAAAACCCTGTTCCGAAATGGTCTTTTCGATGCGGTTTGCGCTTTCAAACGTCTGTTTTTCCTTTGCATTTTTCAGCCTTGCGATAAAGAGGAACTGCCTTGCCGTTGACATCTCCATCTGGATATGGTCCAGGAAATCAATGTCCTTTTTGATGATTTTCCGCACCTTTTGGTTCGGTTCATCCTCCAGCCGGCCTTGCAGGTAGGTTTTGTTGTCATCGAAACACTCGGACGAGTCGGTGCAGGTGATCTCGATATCGGGGATAGCGGACAGCACCATCATCAGATGCCGTATCTTGATTTCAATATTGGTATGGGACAGCACCGAAATATTGGTCGGAGAAACAAGGTAAAACAGGAGTTCATATTTTCCGACCGCAAGGCCGTATTGGGTGAAGCTCCTGATTCCCAAAAGCTCCTGCACCGATCGGCCTTTTTTCTTTTTCTGCCGTTTATCTTTTTTCAAGGTTTATATTGCACCTCCGTCTGTTTTTCGTAATTTGGCTGCAAACTCAGTTTGCCCATTCAAAGTATTGCTGTGTGCTGATAAAGTACCGCACAGCGTATCGCATAAAGTCCAGCACCGTGGTATCGTCCATGCGGATGGTTAAAAATCCGTAGCACAGCGTTGCCGCTGCCGGGATAAAAAAGCGGAGCTGTACCAGGACTACGATAGACAGCAGCGCCGCGACACCGAGAATGCAAAAATCCCGCAGGCCCCAAAGCCACAGATTGGCTGTGGCTTTGAGGTTTTGGGGATACAGATATTGCGTCATGTGAGTCCTCCCATCGTCATGCTCTGTTCTTCATTTTCTTTGTTTTCGGCTGAAAAGACCTGACCGCAGTCCGTAATTTCCACCTTAAAGCCATGCGCGCAGAGAATTCCAACCGTTCTATTCACTTCGTCAGGCGTCCTGCCGATGTCCTTTAGGCTCTCTACCAGGATTTTGGAGATCCCGCGGCCTTTACAATACTCGATCATACTTTGGAATTCAGCGCCGCACCGATATATAGGCGCCGATATACTGACGCCGCCTTCCTTTTGGTATCCGTTTTCCGCACAGTAGGCCGAAAGCCCGTTATGCTTTTCCATGAGTTTCTCTGCGGTAAGGGAAGAGATATTGTTATACACATATACGCTTTCCCCGGTATTGTTTAGCGCATCGCAGAATTCCTGCGGTGTCTGACGATATTCCTCCCGGATTTTCTCTGCGATCATGTCTTTGATGAGACGGGATTCACTGGCTGTCGGTTCATAATCGAAGTATTCGCTTCCGTTGTCTCGGCTGATCTCGCATTCGATACGAAGCGTGTCGACAAAAGGATTATATTTGCCGTACATATTCAGCCATGTGCCGTCCTCATCCGCTATATTCGTACCAAATTTCTGATCCACATCAAACCATGTTTCGATATATACGGCGATTTCCTGCCCGATATCGCAGTCTACCTCCATGTCCCGGTCAATGGCGAGGTTGTGTCTTTCAAATTCATTGTTTTCTGTCATAAACCATGCAACTCCATTCCAAAGCCCTGAGAGTCTTCATCCAGCGCCGCATATTCCGCATCCTGCCAGTTATTTCTGCACGCGGCAAAGTTTTCGGCAAGCTGCTGTGCGGTCAGAGACACATTTGCCGGCTGTTCTGTGTACTCAAACCCTTCCTTGCTCAGTTCAAACCAGCAGTGATCTGCTTCTGTATCATACTCGTCAAATTTTCTTTCGGGCATCCCCACCTGCCGGGGGATAAAGTATTCGCCCATATCGCAGCAATCAAGGATTTTCCGGATTTGCTTCTCTGATATTTCTCCTTGAACAACACATTCGTTATGAACTTTGTAATTATCCGCATCCCGGTAAAGATAACTGATTTTTGTGTTCAGATGAATAACCTCCTTCCTTTATATCCCACTCTATCGCTGTGTTCTTCCTTCTCCGGTATAGCAAAGCCACCGTATTTTTATGGTGGCCTAAGCTGATACTCGGTTGACATTTTGGTTATCTTCCTGCGGCCCTTGCCACGCTGCGGGTCAGGTTTACGGCT
>JAHZES010000157.1 GCA_019421725.1 Clostridiales bacterium
GTGATCATTCAGCGCAAAGCGTATCGGGAATAAATAATTCCTGAATTCTTTTTCAAAAGAAGGGCGGCTGCTCCAAAACGGAGCAGCCGCCCTTAAATTTACGCATTGCAAAATAGACTCACAAAGGATGCAGGGCAAAAGGCCAGAGAAAGGCCTTTTACCCCTGCGATTGTTCGAACGGAGTCGCTATTCTGTGGAAATCATCTGTTATTGAAGCGCAGCAAGGCGACCCTGTCCCCCGAGATCAGCGCCCAATGTGGATCTATTCAGCTTTTTTCGGCTGCGCCGCTGTGACCTCAGAAAGAGGCGTTTTCAGCCGCCCGCATTTTCCGGAAAGTCTTTTTCAGCTCAACTCCCTTCGGCTTTGCAACATCTGTTTCACACCTCACTTATAAAGCAAAAAATGAGCAGGCAACCCCTTTTGGGGAAGCCTGCTCATCTTTTTTTCAGCGCGCTATTTTGCAGCGCGCCCTCTTGCTGCGGTTTGGTTAGTTAATGGCAGCCTTATTTTTTTCGTACATTTTGTTAATAGCGTCAACCACGGTTTCGGGGTTCAGCTTTTTGTAGCCTTCTACCAGTTCGGCGTAGGCCGCTTCAAAATCATCTGCCATGGCGAGCTGAACGGCGGCCTTGTTGCGGTAATCGATCAGCTGCTGGGCCAGCTTGCCTTCCGCGGAGGAGGGATCAAGCGTCTGGGAATTTACAACGCCGCTCTTGACCATGGTGATGCCGAAGCGGTCGTTTTTGTACCACATGTCGGATTCGCCTTCCCAGCCGTAGTGGCTGTAAACCTCTTTGGTGCGGTCGGAAAGCAGTGCGCTCTTGTAAGACTCGTTGCGCCACATCTGATAATACTGACCGGAGGCATCCGGCATGCCGATGCTGCCGAGGAACAGGAAGGAATCAATGCCCTGCTTGTATGCGTAAGTGCCGTCAGAGACGCAATTCGAAATATAGTCCTTGGTCGGCTGGCGTTTTCCGTCGGAATCGATCGTGTAGTGAACGCCTTCAATACCGGAGCCGAGCAGAACAGCTCCCTCCTCGGTGGAGGCATAATTGAGCACCTCCATAATGCGTTCCGGGTGCTTGCAGTTCTTTGTGATCGCGTAGCTGTCCCAAATGTAGCTCTGCATTTCGCGGAAGCAGCGGTTTTCTCCCGCGTCGATCTGATCCTGAGACATTACAGGCATCCAGACGTATTCCATTTCAGGCTTACCGGCCTCTCTAAAGCCCTGGTTGGCGGTGCCGGCGTCCCAACCGGTATACCATACAGAAAGCGCACGGCCGGAAACAACCTTTTCCTGTGTCTGCTGTGCCAGGTCGGAGAAGCATTCCGGATCCAGCAGGCCCTCTTTGTAAAGGCGGTTAAAGAACCGGAAAGAGGATTTGACGTACTTGTTCAGGAAGTAGTCTTCATAATTGTCTTCCTTGTTGTTGTAAATAACAGCGCCGTTGCCGCCAAGAGCTGTGTATCCGCCTTTTTCATACATGATCGGCATAACGCCCTGCACGCCGTAGGATTCTGCGCCGGGGAACGTCATTCCAACGGTCGGCTGACCGTCCACGGTCGGGAACTTTTCCATACCGATTTTCAGCAGGTTGATCCATTCGTCTTCGGTCAGAACATCCGGGTATCCGGCAGCCTCCAGCACGTCGCTGCGAACGATTACGTCGCTGCTCAGCGCGATCTGCGGGGAGTTGCTTTCCCAGGTATAAAGCTTGCCGTTGCCGGAGCCGAGCTTCCAGATCGGAATGGAATCCTTGTGGAAGGTCAAAAAGTCGGTTGCGCCGCACTGATTGGCAAGGCTTTCAAGCTCCACGAGCGCGCCGGCCTTGACATATTTCTGAATATCCTCCGAAAAGCGAAGATTCATGACTTCCGGGTAATTTCCGCCGGAAAGCATCAGCGCAACCTGTGCGTCGTAATCTCCGGTGAAGGCCGTAATGTGAAAGCTGACGTTAAATTTTTCTTTCAGTATTTTTCCTACCGGTGTATCCTCACTGTTAAGGGTGTTGCCCCCCATATAGTCGACGACATACTCTTCCTTGGGTGCGTTGGTTTCGCCCGAAGCCGCAGGGGCTGCCGAAGAAGGAGTGTTGGAGGCTGTTGGGGTCTTTGCGCAGCCAACCAAGGACGCCAGCAAAAGCAAGGATAAAAGGATTGCAGAGATTCGCTTTTTCATTGTTTTTTCCCTCCTGAAAAATAATATGTATCACAATGCAGCTGCACTGCGGATAACGGATATTTACCCTTTGATGGAGCCAATCAAAATGCCCTTGGCAAAATACTTCTGCAAGAACGGGTAAACGCAAAGGATCGGGACGGTTACGACGATGGTCAGCGCCATCTTTGCGGTGGCGGGGTTAAAGACCTGTGTGTTCTGTCTGCTTTCCGCTTCCTGCAGCGAACTTGCTCGCGTATCGACAAAGGTCATCAATACATACTGCAGCGTGTGCAGGGACGGCTTCATGGAGTTGTAAATCATGGTGTCGCTGTAGGCGTTCCACTGGTTGACGCAGTCGAACAGCACAACGGCGGCCAGCACCGGCATGCAGAGGGGCAGAATGACCCGGAAGAAGATGACGTAATCGTTTGCACCGTCGATCAGGGCGGATTCCTCCACCGCGTCCGGAATACCCTCCATATAGGTTTTGATCAGGATCATGTTAAAGGTGCTGAACATTGCGGGAATAATGTAAACCCAAAAGGTTCCCGCCAGATGCAGCTTTTGCATGAGAACATACATCGGGATCATGCCGCTGGAAAAATACATGGTCATAGTAACAAAGATAAGAAAACCCTTGCGGCCGATGAGCCTGCGGCGGGAAAGCGCAAAAGCGCCCATTGAGTTGACAAGGAGCGAAAGCAGCGGCCCGAGCGTGCTCCTTGCAATGGATATCAGCATGGCTCTGCCGACGTTTGCGCTGCCGGAAAGCAGAATGGCATAGGAACCAAAGGTAAATCCTCTGGGGTAAAGGAGCAGGCCGGTCCCCACCTGGCCGGGGCTGCTCAGGGAGTAAAAGAGAATGTAAATAAATGGGTATAAGGTGATTACGGAAATGAAAAGCATGACAAGAACGACGACAGCTTTTAAAATATAGTCCGAAAGGCAGCAGGAGCGGTCGTGGTAAAACTTTCTTTTGTGGCAGACAAGCGGCATTGTGGCAGTTTGTTTCATGATGATTCTCCCTTCTTCAAACAAGCGAACGCCCGTTGATCCGTTTTGCCACCAGATTGACCAGGAAGAACATAATCAGGCTGGCAATCGTCTTGATAACGCCTACTGCGGTCGCATAGGAATAATCCAGCAGCTTCAGGCCGTACCGGTAAACGTAAACGTCGAGAACCTCCATCGTCTGCCAGTTGACCGAATTTGAAAACAGATTGAACTCTTCAAAATTGGAAGAGAAGATCCACCCGGAATTCATGATCAGCAGCATTACCAGCGTCGGCATCAGGCCGGGCAGCGTGATATGGATGATTTTTTGCATGTGGGAAGCGCCGTCGATGCTGGCTGCTTCATACTGCTCCTGGTCGATGCCGGAAATTGCGGCAAGAAAGATCACGCTGTTGTATCCGATGGATTTCCAGAAATTAACAAACAGAATCACGCCCCAGGAGTATTTGGCCTCGCTTAAAAAGTTGATTCCTTTGTCGATCAGGCCAAGGTCCTGCAGCAAAACATTGATAACGCCCGTCTGCATGGAAAGAAACGAATTAAAGATCGAGTAGGTAATGACCCAGGAAACAAAAAAAGGAAAGAAGGAAAACGATTGCACAATCCTGCGCAGGGATGAGGTGCGGACCTCGTTGAGCAGGATTGCAAAGGCACACGCCGTAACCAGATTAATTGCCAGCGAGCTGAGGTTGATCACAAGCGTGTTGCGGATCACATAAGAGGAATCTACCGCCTGGGTAAAGAAGTATGTAAACTGCTTGAACCCAATAAATTCACCGCCGAACATGCTTCCGCCAAGCTGATAATCCGTGAACGCCATTGCCCAGCCGCCCAATGGAATGTAGCAAAACAGCGTAACAGCCGCCAGCATGGGAAGCATCATAATGTACAGTCTGTGCTGTTCGGCTATTTTTACAAGAAGAGACTTCTGTTTTTTCATTCACTATCACCTCTTGTTCTATTTTAACAAAAAAATACTTACGAAGTACCGGACAAAAGTATTCTGTTTACATGATAAATTATACTTTTCATAATTTTAGCCAGAAAAAGTGCCTGAATATTATGTTTTATCATGCAAATCCCGCTTTCTTTTAACAACAAACCGGCGGGCTTCGTTTTGCTGAAATCCCGCCGGTTTGTTTATTCTTTTGCGGCCCGCCTGCCCGCTTTGTATTCTCCGGGCGAAACGTCGTAAAGATCATGAAAAACTCGGTAAAAATAATTGGTGTCCTGATACCCCACGCGTTCCGCGATCTCATAAATACAGAACGAACTTGTTTTTAGCAGCTCCGCCGCGCGGCGTACCCGGTAAAGATTCAGCTCGTCCCGAAAGCTTGAGCCTGTCTGGGAGCGAAACAGCCTCCCAAGATATGCGGGGTTGTAATTCAGCTGCTGCGCAATGCTTTTCAGGCTGATGTTCTGCGCGTAATCCTCCGCCATAATGCGTTGGACCCGCGCAATCAGCAGCTCCTCCTTGTGTGTTTCCGCCTGTGCGCTTTCTA
>JAHZES010000158.1 GCA_019421725.1 Clostridiales bacterium
AAATCTCATTCGGAGCAATTCCGACGACAACACCGTGCACCTTTTCATCTGTATTTAAAGTCTTTAAGGATTCCTCCAGCATTTCTGCGAAGTTACCCTCTGCCGAAGTGTTGCTTTCGGCTTCCGTGGAATTGAGCTGCTCGTTGTTCAGAATTTCGGTCATGGTTTGAAGTACCTCCTTTATTATACCAACGGGTGTAGAAGCACCCGCAGTTACGCCAATTCGCCCGGCAGATCTCAGCTTGTCCAACGGCAGCTCGGCAGCTGTTTCGACCAGATAAGCCGGACATATTGCCCGACAGATTTCAAACAGCTTGGCCGTGTTGGAACTTTGTCGTCCGCCGATAACGATCATCGCGTCAGAAAGGGCGGCAAGCTGTGCCGCTTCTGACTGCCGCTCTGCAGTCGCATTACATATTGTATCAAAAACCGCGGCATTTGTATAGACCATTTTGATTTTTTTCAAACAATTTTTCCATTCTTCTGTGCGAAAGGTTGTTTGAGCAACGACACAAACAGAAGTTATTCCGTTTTTCTGCAGTCTTTTAAGCAAAACGTCAAGCTCATCGGTGCCGTTGAAAACACTGCTGCACTCAGCGCAATGACTTTGAATCCCGATGACCTCCGGATGCCTCCGGTCACCGGCAATCAGGATCCATTGACCGGTTGCAGCAGCATGCTGAACAATACGGTGAATCTTTGCTACAAATGGGCAGGTCGCATCCTCAAACAGGATTCCCTGGTCGAGAATTTCCCGCATGGTTTCAAGAGGAATCCCATGAGAACGGAGCACCAGTGTTGCGCCTGCCGGAACAGCTGCAGGCGCATTGACCGTGCAGACGCCGCGCTGTGTCAGCTCGGCCACCAGCTGCGGGTTATGAATAATGGGGCCAAGCGTACAAACGGTTTTGCCTTCGAGCAGCAGCCGTTCCACCGTATTTACGGCTCGCTGCACACCAAAACAGAAACCAGCCGATTTTGCCAGTATAATTTCCAAAAAGAGAACCTTCCTTTATTTTTTCTTTTTCTGATTCAGCATTGCAAGGGCTTCCTCGCGCAGCGCGCTGATTTTACTCATTACATAACGGCTGGCGTTTCGGTACTCCAGGCCGGTGCCTTCCTGAATATTCAGCTCTTCCGGAAGGATCGGTTCGCCGCAGTTGATGATGACCTTGTGAAACAAACGTATTTTCCCGTTTTTTGTCGCGATCGCGACGGGAATAATAGGCGCGCCCGTTTGTGCGGCAAACATTACAACGCCGGGCTTTGGCTTTAAAAGATTGCCGTCCCGGGAACGTGTGCCTTCAATAAAAATACCGAGCAGTTTATTCTGGTTCAAGAGCTCAACTGCAGTATTGACTGCGGTGCTGTCGCCCTTGCCGCGATTTACGGGAAAAGCGCCCAGCGAACGGATCAGCTTCGCCAGCAATTTGTTGTGAAAAAGCTCCGCCTTTGCCATGTAATAAATCTGCCGCTCCTGCGTAAAAGCCAACATAACCGGATCTTTCATTGTAATGTGATTGGAACAGATGATGGCACGGCAGCCCTCCGGAAGGGGAGAGCGGTGCAGAATTTTATACGGATACAGAATTTTGAACAGACCGGGAACCAATGCCAGTCCAAATCGATAAAGCGAGGTCAAAGTGAATCAGCACCCTTCGGTTTGATTAGTTCTGCAGCACGGCGAGCCGCGCATGAATCAGTCGGGTCATGGTATCGATTGTTTCCAGCAGCGTCAGGCCGCTGTTATCAACTATCTGCGCGTCCTGCGCGGGTTTCAGCGGTGCAATTGCCCGATGAGAGTCATTATAATCTCTTTGCTTGATCTCGGCAAGCACCTGCTGCAGATCTGCAGATTCTCCTTTTTCTGCCAGCTCTTTGCAGCGGCGTTCTGCGCGGCATTCGGGGCTTGCGGTCAGAAAAAACTTAATTTGCGCGTTCGGCAGCACAACGGTTCCGATGTCGCGCCCGTCCATGATCACATTGCTCTTGCGAGCCAGATCGCGCTGCAGCTCCAACAAAAACGCACGAACCGGCGGCAAGGCGGAAACACGGGACGCCATCATGGAGATATCCGCCGTGCGGATCAATGGGGAAACATCTTCGCCGTTTAGAAAAACGCGTTGTTCGCCGTTGATAAATTTCAATTCTACAGTGATTTTCTGCAGCATTTCGGCAACAGCCTTGTCCTCGTCAAGTGGAACGGACGCTCTGCGCGCATAAAGCCCGATCGTGCGGTACAGCGCACCGGTGTCTACGTAAATATAACCGATCTCTCGTGCAATGCCGCGGGCGACGCTGCTTTTTCCTGCGCCTGCGGGGCCGTCAATGGCAATGGCAATCAAAATAAAAAACTCCTTTCAGCAATCAGTTTCGGCAGCGGCACACTCTCCGGCCAAATGGCCGGTCGACCATGCAATCTGCAGATTAAAGCCTCCGGTATATGCGTCGGCATCAATGATCTCTCCAGCAAAAAACAAGCCGTTTATCAGGCGTGATTCCATGCTTTTTGGGTTGATTTCCTTTACGCAGACACCGCCGGAGGTAATGATCGCTTCCTCGATCGGCCGGAATCGCTTCAGCGAGACCGGAAAGCATTTTAGCAGCAAAATCAATCTGCGGCGCATTTCCCGGGTAATTTGATTGATCTTTGTTTCGGGGGGAATTTCGCTGAGACTAAGAAATACCGGCACCATTTTGGTCGGCAGCAGGGCAGGCAGAACATTTCGAAGATCGCGATTGACCGCGTTGCCGAACTCCCGCAGCAGACGTGCATCCAGCTGTTCCTCGGAAAGCGCCGGTTTCAGATCGATTTGTGCAGAATATCTTCCCGGTTCCATTTGGCGAATATGCGAGCTGGCGCTGAGAACCATTGGCCCAGAGATTCCAAAGTGCGTAAAAAGCATTTCACCAAAATCTTCATAAAGAATCCGGTCCGTTTTTCTGTCATGAATTTTTAGCCCGACATTGCGCAGCGAAAGCCCCATCAAATCGCGGCACCAGGTCTCTTCCGCCTCGAACGGAACCAGAGACGGCAGCGGAGCCGTCACCGTATGACCGACCTCGGCAGCCATACGGAATCCGTCCCCGGTGGAGCCTGTAGCAGGATAAGAAAGCCCGCCGGTGCAAAGGATCACGCGGTCAAATAAAAGCTCCCGCCCGGATTCCGTCTGAACGCCGCAAATGCTGTTGCCTTTAGTTAACAGGTGCTGTGCGCGTTCCTGCATCCGGCGGCATCCAAATTCACGGCAAAGCCTGTCCAGAGTATCCACAACGTCCATTGCGCGGTCGGAGCAGGGAAACACGCGGTTGCCCCGCTCAGTTTTCAATGGAAGACCCGCATTTTCCAGAAAATTTATCATATCCTGCGCGCAAAAGCGCGAAAATGCGCCGTAAAGAAAGCGGCCGTTAACAGGAACCGACGCCACAAGCTCCGGTATGCTGCAATTGTTTGTTACGTTACAGCGGCCTTTTCCGGTAATCAGCAGCTTGCGGCCCGGGCGTTCATTGCGCTCCAGAATTACCGGTTCGGCGCCGACCTCAGCTGCACGTATAGCCGCCATCATTCCGGCGGCTCCTCCGCCGATGACGCAAATCTTTTTCGTTTTCATGAGTCTTTTTTATTCCTTTCGGAGTATCGGGCTTTGCCGGTCATCCCTTGGCGCTGTCTTCCACTTTCTCGTAAACGTCATATTCGTCCCAAACGTGCTCCAACTGACAAAACGCCTCGGAAACGTCTTCTTTCTTGCGGGAAGCAACTGCGACGATCAGCGCATTGACCAAGCTCAGCGGCGCAACCAAAGAATCCACAATGGATACCATATCGCTGCGGGCCAACAGAAGATGCTTTGCATAAACGGCCAAGGGAGAAGAGGGGCTGTCTGTTACGGAAACTACCGCAGCGCCCTTGTCACTGGCAAAATGGAGCGCTTTTGCAACACTGCTGGAATAGCGCGGAAAGCTGAATCCGATCACCACGTCCTTTTCATCAATGCGGAACATTTTTTCGAAAAATTCGCTTTCGCTGGCGGCGTTGACGGCGGTAACATTTTCAAAAATCATATTGAAATAATATGCCAAAAAAGAAGCGACCGGTGCGGCGCTGCGCGCGGCAACGATATAAATCCGCCGCGCGGTAATGATCGTTTCCACAGCCGCGTTGAATTCAGCGCGGGAAATTTCGTCCAATGTGTTGCGGATCGTATCCATATCGGCGTTCAGTACCGATTCCAGCAGATCGGTGTGCCCGATTCGTTCATTGGTCACCTCAATGCGCTGCAGCGAGGTCAGCTTGCTGCGAATCATTTCCTGCATGGCCTTTTGTAAAGAGGGGTACCCGTCGTAGCCGATTTCGTTTGCAAAGCGTACAACAGTAGATTCACTGACGCCAACAGTTGCGCCAAGCCGGGAGGCAGTCATAAACGCGGCCTTGTCATAATAGCGCTCAATATATTGCGCAATCAAACGCTGGCCTTTTGAAAAGCCGGCGCTGCTTTGTTCAATGTTGGAAAGCAACTGATTATTCATAGTGTGCGTCATCCTTTGCTCAGGTGGTGAGGCGTATATTTTCGCTGCCATGCAGTACGAGTCTGAATAAGCCTTTATTCATATTATGCCGTCGGGCTGCAAAAATCAAGCAAAATCCTTTATTTATTTTAAAATTTTGCATTTAACATTTTA
>JAHZES010000159.1 GCA_019421725.1 Clostridiales bacterium
CTTTTTCGCCGGGAAAGCATCCCGTTTTGCCTGCAGACAGCAGAAAGGCTTTACGCGGAACCGTGGTGTGCGGAAGGAATCTTCTCATACTTTCAGCAAAACGGAGTTGACCCTGATAAAATGGTCGGTTTGTTTGGCAATCTTACTCCGGTGGAATGCGCAGATACTCTTGCAAATGTGGAAAAAGTTGTTTACTACAATGCGGGAGATGGGGTTGCTGCTATGAGGCGCAGAGTGGGCGCCGATTACGGGATTGCGGGCTACAGCTTCGGCAATCTTGGGGATGTTAACGGAGAGGTTTCCCTTAGTACGGTCAATAAAGCAAAGGGGCTGGAGGCCTGTTTGAGGTATTGCGGCGCGGATGTTCGGGATTCCGTTGCAGTAGGGGACGGAGACAACGACATGGATATGATCCGTTTTGCAGGAATCGGAATTGCAATGGGCAATGCAACGCCTGAATTGAAGCAGGAAGCGGACTTCGTTACCGATTCCATTGATTGCGACGGTCTGCAAAAAGCCTTTGCTTTCGTTGGAGTGATCTGAAGAAAATTTTAATGCAGTCTTCTTAAAAGTTGTAAAATTTTCTTGTCTTGAACGATGAAATGTGGTAAAGTATAAAAGCGGTACTTGAAAAGCCGACCTTTGAGTTCGGCTTTATTTTTTTGTCGGAAATCCCGGCGTTGGGGAGTTCGCTGAAAAGAAGGGGAAATGAAGATGGAAAATTTTTTGGATCAGCTGAATCAAATTGCGCTGCAGCTGACGGAATGGGTCTGGGGGATTCCGCTGATTGTATTGCTGTTGGCAGTCGGGATCCTGCTCTCTGTCCGAATGCATTTTCTGCAGCTGCGGCAGCTTCCGCGTGCACTGAAATTCATGTTTCAAAATGAAGAAGGCGGCAACGGAGAGGTTTCCAGTTTCGGTGCGCTTTGCACGGCGCTTTCGGCTACGATCGGGACAGGAAATATTGTGGGCGTTGCAACCGCCATTTCGCTCGGGGGGCCGGGCGCACTGTTCTGGATGTGGGTAGCGGCGTTTTTTGGCATGGCCACAAAGTATGCGGAGGGTCTGCTGGCGGTCAAGTACCGCAATGTGGATTCCAACGGTCATGTGTTGGGTGGGGCGTTTTACTATATTGAACGCGGAATCTCGGAACGTTTCCCGAAATGCAGGGGAGTTGCCCGTGTGCTGGCAATTCTGTTTGCTGTTTTTGGTGCGGGCGCGGGTCTGTTTGGTATCGGTACCATTACTCAGGTCAACGGAATCGCGTCTGCCGTACAGAATTTGATGGATCCCGAAAAAGAGGGGATTGTTGTTTTGTTTGGCCACTCCTTTGGCTTTACCTGGACAACGCTGATCGTGGCTGTTACAACGGCGCTGTTGGTCGGGCTGGTCATCATCGGCGGCATACGCCGAATCTCCAATGTTTCGCAGGTCGTCGTTCCGTTCATGGCCTGCGCCTATGTTTTGATCTGTATTGCAGTTTTGATCGTCAATGCAAAAGCAATTCCGAACGCATTCGTTGAAATTTTTCAGGGAGCCTTCGGTCTGCGTGCAGCGGCCGGCGGTGCGGTAGGAGCCATGTTTTTGGCAATGCAAAAAGGGATCGCGCGCGGAATGTTTTCCAATGAATCCGGCCTGGGTTCGGCTTCGATTGCGGCAGCCGCGGCAAAAACCCATTCTGCCGCGCGGCAGGGGTTGGTCACAATGACAGGTACCTTTATTGATACCCTTGTTATCTGTACTATGACGGGCCTTGCGATTCTTTCCACAGGTTCGCACCAGACCGGTCTGGAGGGAGCAGCTATTACAGCAAATGCGTTTTCAACGCTTTTCCCGCTTGTTCCCGTAATCGGAAAGGCATTGATCGCTTCCTGTTTGGTGTTTTTTGCGTTTACTACAATTCTCGGTTGGGATTATTACGGAGAGCGCTGCGTGGAATACCTCAGCAAAGGACGCAGCCTGCCGGTTAAGATTTATCGTTGGGTTTATATTTTGGCCGTGCTGACGGGTCCATTCCTGACGGTTGCTTTTGTCTGGAATTTTGCCGATGCGCTGAACGGATTGATGTCGTTCCCGAACCTGATTGCACTTTTTGCACTTTCCGGTGTTTGTGCCAAAGAGACCGCAGCGTATCTCTCTGCGCTGAAAGAACAGAAACGTGCGCGGAAAAAAGGAGCGCCGTTAAAGGTAAAAAAATAAGCTCCCGCGGTGCCGTTTGGGAGCGCAACTCTTGATTGTCGGTGATATCGCCAACAATGCGAGTCTTTTTTCAGGCTCGTATTGTTGGCATTTTTGTATGGAGTTCCGCAAAGAAAACAAACGTCACGTTATTTTTTATTGTAAAATACGAATATACAAAAGAAAAAAATCTTTTTCCTCTTATTTCGTTCCTTTTTTCGTTCACAAAGTTTTATACTTGCAAAAAGAAGAAGATTTGATATAATTAATAATATCAATCGGAGGTAAATAAAGCTTCCGTAAATTTTTACACATATTATTTATGCATTGCATAAATGAAACGGTGAAACAGGGGGTTTTTTTCAATGGCGAAAAAAGATTCAGATTTTCGGTACAATACCGGTGATTCCAAGGTTCCGTGGCCTGCCGTCGGCGAGAACTACAACGAGAAGGATTTGATGGAGGTCATCAAATTTCTGCAGCAGGGCAGCGGCGAAGAGTATGACCGCGCAATAGAAGAGGTTGCAAAAGCGGTTCATAAGCTGACGGATGTTTCTGAGGTGCCCGGGAAGCTTTCTTTGGGTACGGAAGTAGAGCGTGCCGAAGCAGCAGTGGACAAGCTTCTTGGTACAACAGGTAGCCTGTTTGTTAATAACGCGACTGCCGGATTTGAAATTGCTTATAAATACGCCAATTTGAAGGCCGGCGACGAAGTCATCGTTCCGGCAATCACCTTCATTGCGACCATGGCTTATCCGCTTTCCATCGGCTGCAAGCTTGTTTTTGCCGATGTTGATCCGAAAACCATGTGCATGGATCCTGCCGATGTGGCACGCAAAATCACCGCAAAGACCAAAATGATCGTTCCGGTGCATCTGGGCGGTTACCCAGTGGATATGGAACCGCTGATGAAGCTTGCCAGGGAACACGATATTCTTGTGCTGGAAGACGCTGCGCATGCGTTCGGCGGCTCTTATCACGGGCAGAAGATGGGTACCATTGGTGACTTTGGCGCTTATTCTTTCCACGAGGTCAAAAACTGCACCTCCTTTGGTGAAGGCGGTATTCTGGTTACATCGGACGATAAGCTGCGTGAGCAGGCTAAGGCGGCCCGTTTCTTCGGCCTGAATTTTGACCATAAGATTAAGGATTGGCTGTACGATGTCCGCGCAATTGAAGGAAAGCATGAGCCGTTTGTCGGCATCAACTCTTCCACAACGGAAATTCAGGGCCTTGGTCTCCGTCTGCAGATCGAGCGTTATCAGCACATTCTTGATGTGCGCCGTGCCGCAGCGGAATACCTTGACAAACGTTTCGCCGGCAATCCGGCCATTCTTCCGCAAGAGCTTGGCGACAACGGTACAGAGCCGACGTTCCACCTGTACCTGCTTCGTATTGATCCGGAAAAGGCCGGCGGTGACATTCAGGTGTTGAAGCAGAAGCTGGCAGAAAAAGGTGTTACACAGATCGCCCACTTCGGCCCGCTCTACCGCTTTGATGTTCTGCGCACCTTTGGCTATGATGCCGATGAAATCGCAAAGACCTGCCCTGTGTGCGAAGAGTATTTCTATCACCGCTATACACACCTCCCGCTGTACGGCATTTCTCAGGAACAGCTTGCCTACATGGCGGACGCGGTTCTCGAATCCATTGAAGAGATGCAGAAGGGGATTTGATCTGTCTGTCACCGGTTAGGTGGACTGTGTCGGCAAGCGCCGACACATAGGCAGAGCGTGCCGTTGTTTTACGGTGCTCCCGCCAACAAATAAATGAGCGGCAGATGCAAAGCATCTGCCGCTTTTGTATTTTTAAAATGCTTTATACGATAAGTAATTCAAAAAGCAATTAGAAATTGTGCCAAAGGATAGTGCAAGGGCCGTGCAGCTGGAGCCGGTTGCTGTTCCTGAAAGCTGACCAAAAAAACCGGCGTTCCGAGCAGACGGAACACCGGCGGAAAGTGTGTGAGGCGGGCATTCATTAATGAGTCCTCAGTCCGTTTCAACGGTCGCTGGCTCTACGCCGCCCGCGCCGTCGGCAGAAGCTTCTACAGGAACACAGAACTGAGTACGGTAGTACTGATATAGAGTGCGGTATTCTTCAGTAACGCCCTGATGCTGCGCTTTCAAATGAGCATGAGGATCAAAGGACTTGTCGTGACTCAGTTTTTTCAGGATCTGAACAGCGACGTTGGAGCAATGGTCTGAAATACGTTCCATGTGTGTCAGAATTTCAACAAACGAGATTCCCTTCTGCATATTGCAGATTCCATTTTGTAAGCGTTCTACATGCTTGCTTTTCAGTACGTCAACCAGCTCATCGATCGCTTCTTCCAACGGTTCAATTCGGTAGGCAATGACAGGATCCTGCGTTTGATAGGCTTGTGCGGTCATATCAATGATCTCGCGTACAGCGGCGGTAATATAATAGAGCTCGGTATTGCCTTCGTCAGAAAATGAAACATTCTGATTAGCGTTATAATCGGCCACGTCG
>JAHZES010000160.1 GCA_019421725.1 Clostridiales bacterium
AACAAAGCAAAACCGCCGCAAGCCAACAGAAAATCCCTCGCCGCTGCAGCACGGCATATTCTGTCTTTGTCTGAGCGATCCATATCGCGGCGACCGTGCCGGTCAAAGCCGCCGCAACCAGCAAAAACACTGCCAGCGGCGTACCCACCCGAAGCGATACCTGCGCCGTGAAGGCAATACCGCAAAAAACAGCAGCCATCACATCGGCCGACACAGTCTGCAGCCAAAGCGCAAATGAAGCAGGGAGCTGCTCCTCCGCCGCCAGAGGGCGCTCTTCAGCCATGGGAAGATTCCTGCACACAACCAACGCAGCGCCGCAAAGCACATATGCCGCAAAACATCCTCCCGCGTCCTTCCGTTGGGAAATTCCTTCCGTCAACAGGAACATCGCCGTATCCAACACAACATGAAGCACCACCAAAATCACGGTGCGCGTTCTTCTGGAAAGGCTTGACGCACGCTCCGTCAGCTGCAGGCTGAACAGCTGCACAGCCACCAGCAGCGTCAACAGAACAAGGCGCAGCGCTTCCCTGGAAGCAATTGCACAAAGCGCCAGCGCCCCAGCGCCAAAAAGCAGAATCAACACCAGCGAAAGGATCTTCGCACCGGAACGTTGCGCAAAAAAGCTTTCGAAAGCACGGCTGCAGAACAAACGATTCCAAAGGATCCCCAGAGCGCATGTGCCGAACAGCAGCGCTCCCAAAGCCCATGTGCTTTCGGTCAAAGCTGAAACACGCAGCAGAATAATAAAATCGATCAGCGCCGCCGCGCCCCAGACCCCGCGCCCCAGCCGTACGCCATAGCTCCTGGAACGGGTCTCGCTGTCACTACGCATTTTATTTCTTCCTTTCCTGAAAAATATTTGATATTATAAAATGAAACGGTGTTCGCTCCGGCTTTGCAAGCAAAAAAGCGATTTTATTCAGCCGCCGGACGCCGCCGCAAAATCGTTCTGACTGCAGAAAGCAGCGGTTTCAGATTCAGCACAAACAGCACAACAAACATTGCCGGTACCCAAAGCTGCCACAGCTTCACCTCTGCGATCATCATATAACACTGAACGCCGGAAACAGCCAGATTCAGCGCCATGCGAATCGGCTGAAATCCAATTTTGATATATTTGCGCGATGTGACGGCCCGCATAATAAAAACCACCAGATAGCTGACAAAGGTAGCCAACGCCGCGCCGTTGACCCCCATCGGAGGAATCAGCAGAATATTCAACACCACATTAATCACTGCGCCGGACATAACGGTCAACAAAGAAAGCACGCTTTTTCGTTCCACCATATAAACACTGTTAAGAAAATTTGCAAAACACGAAAACGAGGTTGCAACAACAAGAATAGGAATATATCTCCAAGAGTCATAAAAAGAAGGCCCAACCAGTATTCTTGTAATCAGCTTGCTGCAAACGATCAACCCGCTGCTCGTCAGGAACAGCAGGGACGAAAGCGCGGAAAAAACCTTTGTAAAAAACTGATCGCGATTCGCAGAATCTTTTTCCATGACGGCAGACATCTGCCACGCTTCCGTAAACACAGAAGAAACGAGTGAAACAATGGTAGGAACCTTGTAAGCGGCAGCATAGATTCCCGCGTCTGCACGGCTAATCATCCATGTGACCGCATATCGGTCGGAAACATTAATGATCCACCAGAAGAGCGCCGTTGGAATCATTGGTACCGAAAAACGAACCATGGTACGAAACACTTCCCGATCCACTTTCGAGAAGCGGACATACCGATGCAGATCAGCCATCAAAAACAAAAAGACCGCGGAAATAAAATCGGACACCACCGTCGCCAGAATATAGCCGATAACACCCATCCGCAATACCACAAGAAACAGGATGTTAAAAAGGATCGTCAGCATCGTGCTCTGCACACCATCGTAAGAAAACAGCTTGACATATCCCAAGGCACGCACGAACTGTGAACACAGCGAACGCAGCGCCGACATAATAACGAACAGCACAAGCAAAACAATATGCTCGGAAATATCCGGCACAAGCAGGATCAAAGGCGAAAGCAGCAAAAAAATTGCAAAACCGCAGCCTGCCGTCATCAGCGCCGTGGAAAAAACCGAAGTTTTGTCGTAGCTTTTATCCAGACCGAAACGAATCAGCGCGCTGGCCATACCGACGGAAACCAGCGGCACCAACAGATTGCCGGTCTGCTGAATCAGGTCGCTGGCATTGAATTCCGCCGTGGTAAGCACGCGCGTATAAAGCGGCACCAGCAAAAATGTCAGCAGCTTTGCACTGAAGGTACCGATTCCGAAGGTAATGGTGTTGGAAAGTAATTTTTTATATTTGTTTACTGCCATCCGCAACAGGTTCCTTTCTTAAAAATACAACCGGATCAATCCTTTGCCGTCCGTGAGAAAAGGTAAGCAGCAGCCGCTCCCGCAGCCAGCAGTAAAACAGCAATGATTCCCTCTGTGTTAAAAATGAACGAATGCGGAATCAACGCGGCAAAGCTGCCGAGAATCAGCCCGAGAATGGCAGAATAAGCCATCTGCGGATACCGCTTGATAATAAAATCAATCAGACGGGAACCAAAAATAAGCCCAAGCAAAATACCGGCAGCCGCAGGTAAAAGAACGAGCACGCTCTGCATCATCGCGGCGAAGCTGCCGGTACCGCCCAGCCAGGCCAGCAGGCCGGATATAATGTTGCTGATGGAACCGATCACCGTGTAATACGTTCCAAAGATCACCATAATCAAAGAACCGCTGATACCCGGCAGGATCATTGCAACACTGGCAAGCGCCCCAACAAAAAACAACCGAACTGCAAGCGAAAAGGTAAGCACTGTTTCGGCCGAGGTCGAAAACGCACTCTCGTTTACAAAGGCAAGCGCCAGCATAACACCAAGCCCGACCAGAAATGCGACCGCGCTCCCGAGCGTTACCCGCTTGGAGCCGCGCATCGCTCTGCGGAAGATCATTGGCACACTGCCGAGAATCAATCCGATAAACGCAAAATTTGTCGCAACCGGATAGTACTGCAAAAGCCACTTGATCGCGCTGCTGAAGGCTGCGATTCCAATGACCGCACCAAGACCGAACGTAATGAGAAACGCAAGGTTTTTCTTGAACTTTTTCAGTCCGAGCGTTTCCATCATCTGATCGAAAACATTAAGCACCACCGCCATGGTTCCTCCGCTGACACCCGGAATCACATTGGCAACACCGACAACCGCCCCGCTGAAAACATTTTTGACCGCCTGCATCGGAGTTATTTTCATCAAAAGAACAATCCTTTCCTTGACCGCAAAGCGCCATCGGCGCCCGGCTTACTCAATCAATTGGAAAAATGTACAGAACTATGATTATTTTACTCCTTTTTTGCCGATTCGCATAGCCTGTAGCACACAAAAAAACAAAAACTTTTTGTGAACAAGCAAAAAATAAAAAAACGGCGTCTTACCGCGCGCATCTCTTTCGGCCGGGTCTTCGACCGGAAACACACGCAGCGCAAAACGCCACTGCCTTTTGTTTCACATTCGGCTTTAATCCGCTTCCGAAGCAGCGGAAGGAGCCTCCTCCTTTTTAAGAAGAATGATCACCTGCGTACCGCGGCCTTCTGCCGAGCGAACCTCCAGTCCGTGGCCAAGCAGCTCAAGATAGGAGCGCACCGTAAAAAGCCCCATCCCGGGGCTCCCCGGCTGCTCCCGTTTGCCAATGTAACCGCGTTCAAAAATTTTTGGTAATTCCTCGGCCGGGATCCCGCATCCTGCATCTTCTACCGAAAGGCGAATCGTATCCCCGGCGTCGCGGCAGGAAATTCCGATCACGCCGTTTTCTGCAGTATAACGCACGGCATTGTCCAGCAGCTGGTCAAGCACCAACGCAAGCACGGTAGCGTCCGTTACACTGTAGAGGTGAGCGACCGAACGGCGCAGCCCGATCCTTTTGGTGTTGAACAGAGCCGCATTGCGCACTACCGCGTCGCTCACCACACGAAACAAATCGGTCTTTTTTCGGTTGCAGGCAATATTCCCCTCGGCGCAGCCGAAATATTGCAGCAGCTGCTCCGCCAGGCTGCCCGCAGCAATACAGTCGCGATTCAAACGGGCTGCTGCTGCCCCATCTCCTGCACAAATCTGCTGTGCAGCGCTTTCCATATCGTTGTGCAGCTTTTGCAGCTTCTGCACCCACTGCACGACAAAGCCGCGGTCGGCACGTTCCTCGGCAAGAACACGGCTGCGAACGGCTTCGCCCGCACCTTCAAGCGCATCGGTCCATTCTTCAAGCGTTTGCGGTTCTTCCGCGGCCAAAACCGGTTCCCCATACTGTGCAAGCGGTTCGTAAATAGCCCTGCAGCGCGCACCGAGGAGCTCTTCGCGCTTTTTGCCGCGCCGAACATACAGCAGCGTCACCACGGCAGCAGCCAGCACCGCAAAAAGCGAACCTCCACCGGCGAGCATCGCAGAACGCGCTGTGATTCCCTCTGCTGCAGGGATCACCCACGGAAGCGCCGCCGACAGCAAACCGGCAAGGATCGCCGGAAGATATTTTCTGACCCGTTTCTTTTTCATCTCAGACTCTTTCCTTTCTCCGGCGGCTTTCCAAAGCGACTCAACCGCAGCTACGCTTCTCCCGTAAAG
>JAHZES010000016.1:0-8804 GCA_019421725.1 Clostridiales bacterium
AACGTAAATCGGTTCTTCCTGTTCGCAAAGCGACTTCAGGTCGGTGACCATGGCGGACATTCCGGAAACAAAGCACTGCTTTCCGGCGATGCTGCGAATCTGGCGGACGGCTTCCATCGTTTCGTCGGCGGAGGTGGCGGTGTCAAAGAAGACGGCCATCATGGTAGTGTCGCCGTTGTTGAACGCATCGTAATATTTTTGCGGAAGGAGTTCCATCGGAATGGAGATATCGGCAAGGTCGTCGTACCAGAGCACAGTGGAAACGTGGTCGACCTGCTCAAATTTTTTCTCCAGCGTAACGGTGTCTTTTTCGCTCATTCCTTCTGCCATAACGAGAGAAAAGCCGCCTTTTCAGAATTCGTCCAGCAGAATATTCTGCCCCTGCACAGTATCGATGTTTTCGGGGAGATAGTCGAGCACGTCGTAGTTAATGCGGGTGTTCACCATACCGAATACCGAAGGCAGCAGGAGCAAGATGCCCAGAACCAGAATCGGAACCCGGTGTTTGACCACCCATTTGCCGAAGCGAATCATAATAAACGATCATCCTTTCCTATGAAAAACGGTCGGTGCGGCCGGCGCCGCGCTGATCGGTGTGAAGGCGTTTCGGTCCGCCGAATCAACGGCGCCTTTTTAGGGATTCACATTTATTATAAGCAAAGAGGTTTCCTGTTTCCACCAACAAAAAAAACGCAGTGTTCAAATTTTGAACACTGCGCAAAAATTGATTAATTTTCAGACATTTATGCCCGTTTGTCTAGTCTTTCACAATCTGCCTGCTCTCCGCTGCGCTCCAATGCCTGCCGGATGCTGCCGTGGAACAGGACTTCCAGCCGGCTGATCCGTTCCGCAAAATCGGATTTCATTTCCAAGCAGATCCACTCCAGGATCATGCCGACAATCGCATACTTGTAAAAATCCACCACAAACTGCAGATCCTCTGTCGTTGGACTCAGCCCCTCGGCTTTTTTTTGCACAAAATTGAGCATTACGCGGTCAACGACCCCGTAAAGATACCGTTCCAGCTGCTCGCGGTTCAGCGAGGTGTACAGGTGACGCACAGCGGTCTTGTTTTCGAATATAAACTGCACCGATTCCAGAAAGGCCTCATGCCAGGTTGAAAAATCGCGGTGTTCGTCCAATACCCGGTTCAGCTCCGTCTGGAACAGTTGGTCCAGCAGATCGTAAATATCCTGAAAATAATAATAAAAGGTGTTGCGATTAACGCCGCACTCCTCAACAATATCCTTTACGGTAATTTTATCCAGTGGATGCTCGCCGAGCAGTTTGATAAAGGCTTCCATAATCGCACGCTTGGTGAACTGAGCCATAAAGTCCCTCCGCAATCGTTTTTTGCAGCTTGGTAATAAAAATTGTTTTTACCCGGGGTCACAGCCTGAAATGCTTTCCCGGGGCGCTGCAGTCAAAGAACCGCTCCGCCGACATGAACTGCGGAAAAAGCATCACCGCAACTTGATGGTAGTCTGAAATTTCATGAAGCAATTCGAACGGGATATTTGTGTCAACAACAATCTTTTGTCCGGCTTTTTACAGCGGTTTATTTTACCGATTCTATTTTACCACATCTTTATAAAAAAATCAAAACCGGAATGCCGGCTGCGCTCCGGTTTTCTCTGAGAGGAAAGGATAGCGGCAGAGGCAAAAAGAAAGGGATGGCCGAGACTTTCCTCAGCCATCCCTTTAAATTACATTTCCTGCAAAACCTCAAGCAAACTGGCCGCATGCAGAGCTTCATCCTTTGCAAACCGTGCAAACATTTCCGTAAGTCTTTTGTCGGATGTTATCTCATGAGTGTATCCCTGATAATCGCGTACAAGCTCGGTGGAATTCTGCCAAGCTCGGAGCACTCTGTCTCTGTTTGTAATCTGCAGATGTTTTTTTTCGTCCACGCGTTAATCACCTCCCGTCGGTTATTGTTGTCACAAAACCTGTGCTTATACAGGCCGAAGCGTTTTGTTGCTCCAAGCGAAACCGGGAGGTTATCATTTGAATAGCTTGGGCAATAAAAATCCGTTGAAATGCAGCTCAATGAAAATAAGCAGACAAACAGCACGGAAATCTGCAAGCTGTTTGGCGTTCCTCCGTCCGTCCTGCTCGGGGGCGCTACGGAGCAGGATAAAGCGAATTACGTTGATATGATCGTGGATCTTTTAACGGCCATTGAGACGTCTCTGGACCGTGATTTGCTGCTTGAACGCGAAAAGCCCGACATGTATTGGGCGTTTGATACAAAGGAGCTGACGCGCGGAAGCATCCGGGAGCGTTTTTCCGCTTACGGTGTGGCGCTGCAGAATAATATCATGCAGGTGGACGAGGTCCGCGAGCTGGAGGATCTTCCGCCCACCGGGTTCCGCTATTTCCGGCTCGGCCTGCAGGACGTGCTGCTTGACCAGAATACCGGCTTGATTTATACGCCGAATACCAACGCATGGGCAAAAATGAACCAAAAGGCATTGAAAAATCCGGAGGATAGCGGTACAATGGAACCGAGGGCGAACCCGTACCACGATGAAAAGGGCAGGTTTGCAAGCGCCGGAGCGGGAAAAACAAAATATGCGCCGTCGCAGCGCCGTAATAATGCGGGGATCTCGGTTGGAAAAAAAGAAATACGCAAAGCTCTGCGGGATTCTCAATACACAGTATCCTGGATTAAAGGCCGGTGAAAAGTGCACGATTTGGGATGCGACACACCAGTACCATGTGACGGCAGACGGATTCGGCGGAATGACGATACAGCGCAAAACAAAAATCAAATGAGGAAGTGAGAAATATGAGCGAGGCAATGGAAACAGAATGGGTAAAACTGGTTAAAGAACGATACGAGCCGGATCCCGGTGTTGAAGTGTCATACCAAGATGAAAATGAGTTTCTTTTTCTTATCAACGCTCCGGAACAGTATGAGGTGGAGCCGCAAATGCTGGAATACGCCAAGAAGCATCCGGAGGCGACGGCGCATCAATTGGTGGAGTATTTAGATCAGATCGCACCTCCGGGTCTGCCGCCATGCGCGTCGGAATGGGACGACGATGATGACGATGACGACGAATAACCCGAAACCACCTTTCGCAGGTGGTTTTTTATACGCAAATTCGCAAGCGCTTGCGAATTTCAAAACCGAATCAAGCATCATATGCAAGACAGAACACCTGTCGATGCAGATACTGATCGGAGGGTCAAAAGTGAGTAAAAATGCGAAATACCCTTGCCCCGTGTGCGGTGAGAAAACATTGGACGGAGAAGCTACACACGACACATGTTCTGTTTGTGGCTGGGAAGATGAGCGGTATCAGCGGGAGCACCCGGATGAAAAGTGTGCAAACGGAGACTAGACATTAAATGAGGCGAAAAAAGCGTGGAGTTCAGGCAAAGAGCTTTCAAAGTGGTTTCCCAACCCAAACGCAAAAAAGAAAATCGCATCAAACAGTTCAAAAACGGCTATTTGATACGATTTTCTGTAAATGGGTTATAAAAAGATATTCCCGTCAGTTTTGTGTATGACTTTGAACTCTCATAATAATTAATTGCTTCTGTAGGTTTCCATTTGTCCGCAAAGCATATGATAGAAACCAAACTTTTCGTAGAACGGCTTTAAACTCTCTTCGAAAATAACAGAAATCATATATATATGTTTTTCTTTCAGACACTTGATCATCTTATTCATTAATTCGGTGCCGATGCCATTTCCCTGATAATCCGGATGAACCATCAAATCCTGGATATAAGCGTCCGTAACGCCATTTGACACACAGTCAATATATCCGACGAGTGCATCTTTTTCATAGGCGGCGATATGATAATACGATGTTAATAATGGGCTTTTATACTCGCTTTCCATTCTGCACCAACCCACTGCTTCACGCAGATCCAATAAGGCTTTTACAGATACAATTTTATTTTCTTCATATTTCATTTCGTATTCGCCTCCACTTTTTTACTCATTATACTACAGTTAACAGAAAAATCAACGGAGGAGCCGTTGTATATCATCATTACGAAAGCCGATACAGCCTTGCTGATATACCATTGCTTTCGGAATGGATAAAAAAAATCCAAGCCTTTTGGCTTGGATTTTCTGGCGCGCCCGGAGGGACTCGAACCCGCGACCTCTTGATTCGTAGTCAAGCACTCTATCCAGCTGAGCTACGAGCGCATAAGCACTTGTTTTTTAAGTGCTTGACTATTCTATCACATCGCCGCGGAAAATGCAAGTCCCAATTTTAAATTCGGTCAATTTTCTTTGCCCGTTTTGTTCAGAACTGACCGGGGGCGGCCAAGCGAACGGCCTGCAGAGCAAGAAAAAGGGCGTTGGAAGCGGCCACAGTGCGAATGTATTCGCGTTCGTCGCCATAGCCGCGGCCGAGCGTCAGGCGGCGCACGGTGCTGAAATTTTTGCTCGATACGCCAACATAGACCAATCCGACCGGCTTTTGAGGGCTGCCGCCGCCGGGGCCGGCGAGCCCGGTGGTGGAAACGGCAACATCCGCGCCGGAAAGAGTGCGGATTCCGGCGGCCATTTCGGCGGCGGTCTGCTCTGAAACGGCGCCGAATTTTTCCAGCGTTTCGTGCCGGACGCCCAGCAGCTTCTCTTTGATTTCGTTTGCGTAAGAGCAGACCCCGCAATGGAAGACGGCGGAACTGCCGGGGATCTCGGTGATTCGCTTGGACACCAGGCCGCCGGTGCAGCTTTCCGCCGTGGCAAGCGTCAGGTGTTTTTCGCTCAGCGCACGGACGACCGCGGCCTGCAGGCTGCCAATGTCTACCCCATAAACAGATTCGCCGAACAGTTCGCAGATCTCACGGACCACGGGTTCGATCAGGCGACCGGCTGCCGTTTCGTTTTCGGCAGATGCCGTCACCCGGAGCAGGACCTCGCCGTCCTTTGCGTAAGGGGCAAGAGTGGGGTTTTGCAGCGCAAGCATTCTGCCCCGCAGCCGGTCCTCCACTGCGGATTCTCCCACACCGAAAATATGCACCGAGCGGGAAAGCAGCGTTTTACCGGTCAGCTTCGCAAGTATGGGCAGCACCTGGCGCTCAAACATCGGGCGCATTTCCCGCGGCGGGCCCGGCAGCAGCACCAGCCGTTTGCCGTCCTGTTCCAGAATCAGTCCCGGCGCGGTACCGTTTTCGTTCGGCAAAATGTGCGCGCCTTCGGGCATCATCGCCTGCTTGCGGTTGTTATCGGTCATCGGGCGGCCGATCCGGGCAAAAAGCGCCTCGATTCGGCGGAGAGAGGGTTCATCTAAAACCATCTTTCTCCCGAAAAGCCCGGCGGCGGTCTCCTTTGTCAAATCGTCATACGTCGGCCCAAGCCCCCCGGTGGTGATGATACAGTCGCATTGCTCCAGAGCATCCTGCAGAGCGGCTTTAAGCCGCGAGCTGTTGTCGCCGACGACTGATTGATGGAAGACGTTTACGCCGATGGACGCAAGCCCCTGCGCGATCACCTGTGCGTTCGTGTTGACAATATCTCCAAGCAGCAGCTCTGTTCCGACACAAAGAATTTCTGCATTCATCCCAAAATCCCGTTCCTTTCTGTGTACGGATGCTCCCGTGGGAGCACCCCGTCTGCCGCGTCCGCCAAAAGCGGATGGCGCGTGAAAAATATACCGGCAATTCTGCGCTTTTCTTGCAAAAACAATGAATTTATTATATCATTAGGGTACGATGAGTGCAACAGGAAGAGAGGGGACGCCGAAGTGCAGGAAAGAATCATTTTTCTCCGGCTGTTTTGCGGCGAACAGCCAAACCGGGAGGACATCGTGTTTTTGGAGGCCCGGCGAGCCTTTTTTGCCGATCCGCAGGGAGACGGAGGACGCGTTCTGCGCAAAGAGATTCAGGCGGACGGCGTTAACATGAGCTTTCAGTATCGGTTCAGCGGGAAGAAGCCTGTCTGGATCGTTCGCAGCGGGCGGCGGATCGTGCAGAAGCTGGTCTGCGGCAGAGACGGCAGCTATTCGGTGCTGACCTTTGACGACAAGGGAGAGGTCGCGCGCGAAGAGCAGTATTCGGCTGCCGACGGGTGGCTTGGCGTCACAGAATATCGCAGCGGGCTTCTCAGCGCTCAGGCACAGCGCGGCGGAGAGAATGACCTGCTGGTGCGGCAGATCATTTCGGAGGACCGTTCTGTGCGCAGCCTGAAGCTGACGGCGTGCCCGGCGGTCAATTGGAACAGTCCGGAGGGGCTTCAGGCGGTAACCAAAGAGTTTGGTCTGCCGCAGGCGGTGGCATTTACACAGTCCGGCGCGCTCTGCTATTACGAAGAGCGGCTGGCACAGCAGGCGAACCGGTGCGGGCTGCGCGTTTCGGCGCCGGCGACGTATGTGGCGGCGCGGATCAGCTCCTGTGAGGATCAGCCGTTGCCGGATTCGGTACCGGAGACGAAGGACGACGACACCTTCAATGGGATATTCGGTTTGGAGCCGGAGGAAAATGCAGAGCCCATGCTGCCCAGCGCGGAGGAGCTGCTGTCCGACGCGCAGCTGCAGGGCATGGCAGAGCGGCGGGAGACGCCGCCGGAAAAGCAGGAGGCGCCGCCCTCTCTGGAGGAGCTGTTTTCGGGTCAGGAGGTTTCCCAGGAGCCTCCGGCAGAAGCCGATGTGGAGCGCCGCTTTTTTGAGGATGAAAAAAGCTCTCTGCTTTTGGAATTCAGCCGCGACGGAACACAGGTGTATGCAGGCGGAGTGCGTGCGGAGGAACGCGACGGCTTCGGTGTTGGAGCCGATTTAAAAGAACGCAGCGCCTTTGCGGGCGTTTGGCTTTACGGTGGGCGCTGCGGGGTAATGACCTCACAGGACGCCGACGGAACGGTGCGTGTCCGGTTTGAGGACAGCGCCTCTCAGGACCCGGAATTGCCGGAGGGAGAAAACTGTGTTTTCGGCGCAGACGGAGAGCTGCTTTTTGCCGGGCGCATGACGGGCGACCGGCGCAGTGGATTTGGCATGGCAAAATGGGGCGGAGAAGGCTGCCGTTATGTCGGCATGTGGCAGGACGATCTGCCGGAGGGCCGGGGAGCGGAGCTTGACGAACGCGGCGTTTTGCTGTATGAGGGCGAATGGAAGGCCGGAAAGCGCGACGGCTTCGGTACCGAATTTGAGCAGGGCAGGCCGGTTTATTCGGGCGGCTGGCACAACGGCAAACACAGCGGAGAGGGGACGCTTTTACTGGAAAACGGTCACCGCCTGGTGGGCAGTGCGGAATCCGGTTTTGCGGTGGAATACGACGAAACGGGCGCAAAGATTTACGAGGGAGAATGGGCCGGCGGCGTTCGCTGCGGCAAAGGCTCGCTGTTTTTGCCTTCCGGCGAAAGGATCGACGGACAGTTTGAAAACGGTGCGCTGACCGGCTCCGCCGTTCAGTACAATGCAGCGGGGGTGATGCTGTACCGCGGTGCATTTGCCGATTCTGTGCGGCAGGGGCGCGGCACGTTGTTTGAAAACGGAGAAGCGGTATATGAAGGGGATTTTGTGCGCGGTCGCTTTCACGGCAGCGGAAAACAGTTGGAAAACGGCGCGGTGATTTATGTCGGCGCGTTTGCCGAGGGCACTCGCTGCGGAGTGGGCGCGGCGTTCCGCGAAGGGAAGCCTGTCTATTTCGGTCAGTGGAAAAACGGCGTGCGGCACGGGTGCGGCGTAGAGTACCGCGGCGGCGAGCCTCTGTTTGCGGGATGCTTTGAAAACGGCGTGCTCAGCGGCCGGGTCAACGAGTACCGCGGCGGCAGGCTGCTGCGGGAAATGCTCTGCAAAAACGGAGAACCGGTTTATATGCTGGAATATAACGGGCAGGGGGAACCGGAATACATCGGCGCGGCTGCCTGCGGAAAACGCAGCGGCATGGGCAGGCTGTTGGGGAAAAACTGCGAATGTGTCGCCCAGGGGATTTTCAGCGAAGGTAAGCTGGTGCAGCCGGTCCCGGTGCTGGTGCAGGCGCTGGAGGAGTTGAAATGCCCGGAGGAGCTTCGCGGGTCGACGTATGAAACGCTTGCGGCGCCGGAGCAGCACTGCGTGGTGGAGCAGTCGTTTGGGGGCGGCGTTTATTCCGGGCACTGGCGCGGAGGAATGCCGCAGGGCGGTGGAACTCTGCTGTTTGCCGACCACTGCTGCACCGGAAACTTTGAGAAAGGAAGGCTTTGCGGCAAGGGCAGGCTGTATCTTTCGAGCGGAGAAACAGTCGATGGTGTTTTTGCGGCGCAGGGCGGCGAGCGTATTACCTGCGGCGAACGGGAGTATTTTGTGACGGAGCGGCTTTGTGCCGAAGAGACGTGAACGCGTTCCAAACGGCAGCCAGGCGGAGAAAGGAACCGGAGACCACATGAAGGACCTGCGCGGTGCAATTTTTGATTTGGACGGAACATTGCTTGATTCCATGAAGATATGGGAGCAGATCGACATCGATTTTTTAAGGAGGCGCGGCGTGCCTCCAACACCGGATTACACGGCGGCGGTTACGTCGATGGATCCGCGGTCTGCCGCGGAATATACCATCCGGCGCTACGGTTTTCGGGATACGCCGGAGATGCTGATGGCGGAATGGACGCAGATGTGCAGGGAAGCGTACCGCAGCACCGTGCCGCTGAAGCCCGGCGCCGGCGAGTGGGTGAGGAGCCTTTTTGCGCGCGGTGTGCGCATTGCGGCGGCGACCGCGCTTTCACCGGAGCTTTTTCTGCCGGCGCTGCGCAGGCTGGGAATTGCGGAATGCTTTTCCGCGTTTGCCTGCTGCGGCGAGGTTCCGCGCGGCAAAGGATTCCCGGACGTTTATTTGCTGGCGGCCGAACGGCTGCGGCTTAC
>JAHZES010000016.1:8814-18850 GCA_019421725.1 Clostridiales bacterium
GACCGGCGTGCGCGGCGCAAAGGCAGGCGGCTTTTCTGTCTGCGGCGTGTTTGATGAATCCTCTGCGCAGGACTGGGCAAAGATTTGTGAAGAAGCAGATTTTGCCCTTCCCAGCTTTTTGCAGGCGGAGCAGATAATTTTCGGAGAGAAATAAAAAAAGAGACCGGCGGGCTTTCCGTTTCTTCGGAAAAGTCCGCCGGTTTTTTAGCGCGGATGCAAAAGGATTAGCTGCAGGGAGCAGCGTTTTTACAGATGTTTCAGCAGACTGCGGTATTCAGACAGCGTTTGCGCCATGGCATTCGCCGAAACGCTGCGGTACGGTGCAACGGAAAACCAGCCGTCAAAGCTGCGGGCAAGCAGAATGGAGATCAATTCCTTGATTTCGCCGTTGCCGCCCGCAAGGGGAGTCGGCTCGCCGGTGCTGTAAAGTGAATCGTTGAGGCGGAGAAACCGGATCCGGTTTTTCAGCCTGCTGGCATAAAACATGTGGAAAAACGGGTGGTGCGAAAGCGCGACAAATTCAGCGGGATTGTAAACCACGCCGGCAGATTCCGGCAGAAAACGCAGGAAATCAGTCATGGTCCTGTCGTCACGGAAGAAGGAATGGCGCTCGTTTTCAAAAACGATGCCGATGTTCCACGCTTCGGCCATTTTCAGAATTTCGGCCAGTGCGGCAGGCTCGGGCGGTTGAGAACGGCCGTTGAACGGAATGAGAATGTTTTGAACATTGAGCAGGTGCGCACGGCGAAACAGCTCGTTGAAGGCGGCAGGCTCGCCGGGAGAAAGCGCGGTGGAAAGCAGCACGATCGTCTTGTTGGTGTCGATCAGTGCGCAGCGAATGTCTTCCACCTCGCTGCCGGAGCACTGTTCCAGCGGCTTTCCGCCAAAATCGGCAAGCTCAATATGGTTGATGCGCAGTGTGTCGGCAACGCTGAGCCCTTCCTCCAGACTTTTCGATGCAAAGCGCGAAATGTCGCAGCTGAGTTGATACATGGCGGTTTCCTCCTCAAATCACGCAGATTTCGCACGTGTTGTCGTCACAGTGATTATGCGTGTAGCGTTCCGGGTCGATCGCTTCTCCGGAATAAAGCAGACGCGACCAATGGCAGGAATTGCAGTGCTCGTTTTTGCAGATAAAGAAAAGGGGATCCTGCTGCAGGATCGGCAGTGCGATTTCGAACAGCTTCGGAATATCGATCACCTTTACGCACGCGGAGCCGATCACGCCCTCCACCATTGCGTCGGTGCGCCGGAGGATCGGAGTGATATTGAGAAAATCGCGGTGGCCGGGCGGAAATTTCTTTAACGTAAATTTTTCTTCTCCCGGAAGATAAGTCGGCGCGCAGATGTCCAGCGTGCGCAAATATTTGGCGTCAATTAACTCTTCCAGCGAATGCATGATCGTGTTGCGGTCCATATCTACGCCGAGCAGCATGGCCTTGCCGCCCAGGTCGCGCAGCTTCAGGTAGGGAGTGCCTTCGCCGCAGCCGGTGGGGCAGCTTTCGTGGTCCGCAGTGATCTCGGCGGCGTATTTTCCGAGCGCGGCAACGGAATGGACCGGGTGCAGGCTGCGCAATACGCCGGGCCGGCGGCGGAACACCTCTGAAATTTCTCCTACGGCAGAAGGAGAGCTCGGCGCGTCAAAGGGCTGGAACCAGCCGGTCAAGGTGGACATCACGATCGTTCCCTCGCTGCCAACGGCTTCGCAAAGCGCGTCGATCACGCTGTCGGCGCCGCCCTCCACGTGGCCGATGCTGCTCAGGGCGCTGTGTACCAGCAGCACGTCCCCCTCGTGAATGCCCATCAGGCGCAGGCTGTAAAGAATATCCTCGCGGGTTATGTTTTTTTTCACGGGTCTCAAATCCTTTCCAAAAGCTCAGAGCGGAGTCTCCTCCGTGCGGCGGAGTACGGCGCGGCAGGGCGCACAGCTGGTTTTGGGAACGTGCAGCGGCAGCGCGGTAAGCCGGAAGAAGCCGCTGCCCGCCTGTTCCAGATTCACACAGGGCGCGAGCATCAGAATATTGGCGCGGTAAAACGCTTCGAAAAAGCCCTGCGGATGCTCAAAGCTTTCCCAACGCGGAATGTCGCTGCCAAGCAGAAACGGCTTCCGCGCGATCAGCCATTCCATGGCCTCGCGCGTAAAATACGGCGAACGGGAAAGATAATCGGGAGCGTCCCAGTTTTTTCCCCATCCGGTTCCAATGAGCAGCGCCTCGCCGGGGAGCGGCAGGTTTTCCGCTGCGGCCGCCAGCAGCATTGGCAGTGTGACCGACGTCCGTTCCGGCGCGGCAAAGGCTTCCTCCGGCAGCATCAGAACACGGCACGGAAGATCAACCAGCTTTTCCACGGGAACGTCGGCCAGCAAATAGCAGTTATCGTTGCCGAAAAAATGAGCGGGGGTTTCCAGATAGGTTCCCGTTTGGGAATTGAGCCCTTCGAAAATTTCGCAGTAAACACGCCCGCTGACCCACGGGACCTCCGGCAGAGGGCGCAGGTGAAATTCGGGGAAGGGCGGTTCATAATGCCACATACCGGTTTTGATTTCACCGGTGAGATCGATAACTTGCAACAGAAAGGCCTCCTAACCTTTGCGAAAAATCAGGTGTCGGACTCCGTAGGGGCAAACCAATCGGCAAATCCATGCCGTTTCAGGTAATCCATGCTGGTCTGCAGGCAGTCGAACGGGTCGCGGCCGTAGGTGTCGTCCTGCTCGATCAGAAAATATTCGCTGCCGCTTTCCAATCCGGCTCGCACGATCCGGTCGATCGGCAGCGTGCCCTCTCCAAGCTCGGCAAACTGAATGTTGCCCGTGAACGTGTTCATAAAGCCGTCGCGGGCAAAACCGCCCTCCGGCATCTGAAACGGAGCGACCCGGTAATCCTTCAGATGCAGCAGGCGTACCCGGCCGGAAAAGCGGCGGATAACCTCCAGCGGATCGGCTCCTCCGCGCTGGATCCAGTGAACGTCCAGCTCAAAGCCCAGCAGACGGGTGTTCCGGCGGAGGATCTCCAGCAATGTTTCTCCGTCGTACTTGGTGAATTCAATGTGATGGTTATGATAGTAAAGCGCAATACCGTGCTCCTGAAGGCGGGCGGCAAATTCTTCGGCACGGCGGACAAAATCGAGCGCCTTTTCCCGGCTGCCCATCAGAGGGATCGGCAGCATTCCGATCCGCAGCAGGTCGCAGTTCAGCGCTTTGCAATCGGAAACGATCTTATCAAAATCGGTGGAGAGGGATTCTCCTCCCATGGGAGACGGATCCAGTGCGGCGGAGCATGCGGCAACGCGAATGTCAAACGAGTCGCAGGCGCGCCGAATCTCCGCAACGTTTTCAGCGGTCATCGGGATCTGGCTGATCTCAATACAATGGAATCCCATTTTCGCCAGCCGGCGAAGCACCTCAAAAGCGCCAAGCTCGCGCACTTTTCCGCCCAGCATCATCATCTGGACGCCGATCAGGCCTCTGTTGTTCACAGCAGCACACCATCCTTTTTGTTTCAGTTTATTGTATAAAAAATATTATATCATGCACAAAAAATTGCTTCAACTGGGCAATATGCTGAAAAAACAAAATAATTTTTGACAAATAAAGCAGAAATGTTTCTATTGAATTTCTTGCATAAATTTTGAAAAGAAATTGCAGCACAGGGCCGCAGCCGTGCGGCTTGCCCTGCAAACGGAAATCTTGCACTTGCCTGCTCCTTATAATATAATGTAGTAACTGAAAAAATACGGAGGTCGGGTGTGCAATGGACGTTTCTTCTGTTTCGGAGACGGTTCTGTTACGGTTGAAGGACGCTTACGATTACGCCGGGATGGTATATCATACAGATCCGCTCGCGGCGAGCGGACTTAGGCGGCACAGAATGCGCCGCTTTGTTTCTGCACAAATTTCGGGAAGCCTGGAGGAGCTGCCGGGCGAAATACGCGCGGTTCTGTTGAACGGGAACGACCGCCGGTTCTTTGCGCTTTTGCAGGAGGCTTCGGACGAGATAAAACGCCGTCAAAAAGCAGAGGGCGAAAGGTTTGGGAACGAATTTGCTTTTTGCGCGGAATCGGTCAGGCATGCGCTGGGACTGTTGCTGCGGTCGGAGGTCTGGCCGCCGGTTAAGGAGGATTCCGGAAAGGTCCGCATTTTGCTCGACGATACGCAGTCATATCGCAGAATATTGACTCTGACAAACGCGAAAGGCGCTCCGCTTGAAAAAGAAGGGTATTTTTGCAGTGGACTGACCCTGCGGCTGCGGGAAAGGAAGCACCGCTGCTGTCTGCGCGGAGAATTGACGGATCCGTGCGAGGAAGAGGTTTTTCCGTTTGCTTTGGAGTTTGACAGCGCATCAGTCGAGGTTCGGTTGTACAACGCCTGTGCCGGAACAACGCTGGACAGCCCGTGGGGTTTTCTGTCGGACATAGCCCGTTCAATTGAAATGAAAGCAGAGCTGCCGGGAGAATATTGCAGCAGCGCCGAAAGGGAGCTGCTGCCGCTGCTGCATGAAATCGCCACGCTGGAATCGTCGGCGTCCGGAGATCCGTCCTTCGGGAATCTAAAGCGCCTTGCAAAAAAGCATGGCGTTCCGAAGACGGTAAAACAACTGTGCAGGCTGGAAAGAAAGAGACCCGGCTCTTTTTTCTATAGAGCGGCGGCAAAAAGGCTGACCGCGCGCCTGTCCATGGAGAGCAATGCGCCGCTTTGGCGTGAGATATATGAAAAGATACGGCTCTCGCAGGAGCAATACCCTGCAAAAGCAGAAAAAGAATATCCCAGCGACCGCCTGGAAAGCATCCGCGCAAGAATTCAAAAAGAAATGGAGGGTCACGGATATCTCGGCTCCTACCCGGATTTTTCAAAGGACGCACCCATGCAGGGAATTCATCTTGGAGAATCGTACGGCGTGACATATGTTTTAGCCTGCCGAAAGTGCCGGTGCTTTATTCATTGCGTGGAATCCTACGAGGAGGCTTTCGGTCTGACGGTTCAGTTTTTGTGCGGAACGGCGCTGCTGAAAAAGAGCTGTGGGCCGAACAGCGTTTTTGATTGCATTTTTAACGCCAGAGGAAACAGAATGCTGCACTCGGTGTGGCATACCTTTTCTGTGGAAAACCGGGAGCACGACGGTGGCTTCACGTTGGAAACGGATATCCGCATCGCGGTAAAGAAGGCGGAATGCAAAAAGCTCACAAAGCAAGAGAAAAGGGAATATTACGGCGGGGCGATGCCCGGACTCGGTACCTTCCTTTCTGTGTTTCTGATAATGGGGGGAATGTTCGGGATCTTAATGACGTTGGCGATGATGTTGTTTTGCGTGGTTGTGACGGCCGCTTTTGCGGGGATATCCTCCGTGCCGGAAATGTTTCTGTCCATACCATGGCAACTGATTTTTGCAATCGGGTGGATCGGCTTTGGCGGAGCGATGGGAATCATTACGTTAAAAAAATGAGAAAGCATTTTATAAGCATAAATCTCCTCTGCTTGAAAATACTACACATACAGTATTTGCAATAAAGGAGAATTTTAAGATATGAAAGCAACCGGAATTGTTCGCCGCATCGATGACCTGGGGCGAGTCGTGATCCCGAAGGAGATCCGCCGTACCCTGCGTATCCGCGAAGGCGACCCGCTGGAGATTTTTACGGACAGCGAGGGCGGCGTCATCTTTAAAAAATATTCGCCGGTGGGAGAAATGTCGCCCATGGCCGTTCAATATACCGATGTACTGTCAAAAGTTGCAGGTCTGCCATGCTTTGTCTGCGACCGCGATCATGTGGTTGCAGCCGCAGGCGTTTCCCGCAAGGAGTATCTGGAGCGGAGAATATCGCCCGCATTGGAGGAAGTGATCGAGGGACGCCGCAGCTATTTTGCCAAAAAGGGAGAGGAACAGCCGATCCTCCCGGTGGAAGGCCTCGACAGAAGCGCGGCGGCGGTGATGCCGATTCTGGCCGGCGGCGATGTGTTCGGCGCGGTGGTGCTGATGCATGGCGACAGCGGCGCGGCTCCCGGTGAAACCGAGCAGAAGCTGGCTCAGACAGCGGCGGCGTTTCTCGGCCGGCTGATGGAAGAGGGATAATTCAAAAACCGATAAAATATCCGCAAACCTTGTCAGAGAAATCGCATTTGTTGGTAGATTTCGCTGTTGCATTTTTCCGTGCGGCGTGATATACTGATAAACAGAAGATGAATAGTAAAGGATGAAAGAGTGGGGCGACCCGCTCTTTTGTTTGTTTTTGCGTGCGGTGAGTCGGCCCTGCACGGGAAACGGGTGCCCGGGTCCTGCAAAAATATGCCGGCAGAGCGTGCTTGGAAACGGCAGGATCGGTGACAAAGGAATGAGGGATCAATATGGCAAAGAAAGAAAAGGGAAACACGGTTGCCGCAGTGTGGCAGATCGCACAGCCGATTGCCGAATCCCTGGGGCTGGAGCTTTGGGACGTGAGGTTCGTCAAAGAGGGAGCAGACTGGTTCCTGCGGATCTTTATTGATAAGGAAGACGGGGTTTCCATTGACGACTGCGAAGCGATGAGCCGCGCGATCGATAAGCCGCTTGACGATGCCGACCCGATCAGCCAATCGTACTGTCTGGAGGTCTCATCTCCAGGTGTGGAGCGGGAGCTGGTGCGGCCGGAGCATTTTGCCCAGATGACAGGGCAGCCGGTAAAGGTGCGGCTGATTCGCCCGGACGAAAACGGCGAGAGAGATCTTTGCGGCACGCTCGGCGGGCTGGAGGGAGACGTGATCCTGCTGCTCGGCGAGGACGGTGCGGAGCGCAGGATTCCTCAAAAGGAAGCGTCGTCGGTCAGGCTGGACGATTTTTAACAGATGATGGTATATCATATATGGATTTGAAAGGATGATCCGAAAAATGCGTAAAAAAGAAGATCAGAAGATGAGCAACGAGAATACAGAGTTTTTCGAGGCGCTGCGTCTGCTGGAAAAGGAAAAGGGAATTCCGATGGAATTCATGTTCGAAAAAATCTCCTCCGCCATTGTGGTTGCCGTTAAGCGCAGCTACAACGGAAACGACGACGTTGTCGTCAATATGGATCCGCACAAAAATCAGTTCGAGGTCTTTTTGCGCAAAGAGGTTGTGGACGACGTTTTGCCGGAGGGCGCCGTGATGGATCCCGACCGCCAGATCTTTCTTTCGGACGCGCGCAAGCTCGACCCCACGGTCAGTGTCGGAGACAAGGTTTCCATCAAGCTGGAAACCAAGCAGTTCGGCCGGATCGGTGCGCAGGCGGCAAAGCATGTGATCCGTCAGGGAATCCGTGAGGTGGAGCGCGGCCAGGTGATGCAGGAGTTCCAGAACCGTAATCAGGAGCTTGTTTCCGCGGTGGTCGAGCGCATCGATCCCCGTACCGGCGCTGCCAGCCTAACGATTGGCAAGGCTGAGGCGGTTCTGCCAAAAACCGAGCAGGTGGGCGCAGAGTCGTTGAAAGAGGGCGACCACATCAAGGTTTATGTGGTGGACGTCAAGGATACCGAGAAGGGCCCCCGCGCAATGATCTCCCGCACGCACCCGGGGCTGGTCAAACGTCTGTTTGAAACCGAGGTACCGGAAATTTATGACGGTACGGTGGAGATCAAGGCGGTATCGCGCGAAGCAGGTTCCCGCACAAAGCTTGCTGTGTTCAGTAAGGACCCGAACGTGGATGCTGTGGGCGCATGTATCGGCCCGCGCGGAGCGCGCGTCGGCAAAATTGTCGACGAGCTGGGCGGCGAAAAAATCGATATTGTAGAATACAGCGAGGACCCCGCAAAATTTATTTCGGCGGCGCTTTCCCCCGCAACGGTGGTCAGCGTTACGTTGGAGCCGGACGGAAGCCGCGCCTGCCATGTTTCCGTTCCGGACAGCCAGCTTTCGCTCGCGATCGGCAACCGCGGCCAGAATGCCCGCCTTGCCGCAAAGCTGACCGGCTGGAAGATCGACATCCGGCCCGAAAGCGGTTTCTTCGGCGAAGAGCCGCAGGCCTGACCGACGGTTCGCCGGTTTCAGATACATCCGAAGGGCAGTTTAGAAAGGCAGGTAATGCATGATGCAGCAAAAAAAGATCCCGATGCGTATGTGCACGGGGTGCGGCCAGATGAAGCCGAAAAAGGAGCTTGTCCGCGTGGTCAAGGCGCCGGACCGGATAGGGGAAGACGGCCAGGTTCTGGAGCAGGGCGCCGTTTCGCTTGACCCGGTCGGCAAAAAACCGGGGCGCGGCGCTTATGTTTGCAATAATGCAGATTGTCTGAAGGCCGCCCGCAAGGCACGCAAGCTGGAGCGTGCGTTTGGCTGTAAAATTCCGGATGAGGTTTACGAACGAATGGAGGCGGAGATCGGTGCAAAAGAGTGATTCGCTGCTCTCGCTGTTTGGCCTTGCACGGCGCTGCGGGAAAATTGCGCAGGGCTTTGATGCAGCGACTGCCGCTGTTTCCCGAGGGAAAGCCCGCACGTTCTTCCTGACGCCGGACGCCGCCGAACGTACCAGGCGCAATGTCCGCAGAATTGCGGAGGAGAACGGCGCGCAGGTTTTTGAGCTTGCCGTTACGATGCAGGAGCTGGGGGCCTGCATCGGCTGCGGTCCAACCGGAGTGGTGGCGCTGATGGATGCCGGGTTTGAGAAGAAAGCGTGTACGCTTGCCGCCAAAGGATTCTGCGAAAGGGATGGTCAATAATATGATGATTAAATACCGCATCAACGAGGTTGCAAAGGATCTCAATGTGTCCAATAAAGATGTGATCAATGTACTCGCCGAAAAGTTTGGCGTTACGAAAAAGCCGATGACGGCGTTGGAAGAGGACGAACTCGACGTCATCTTCGAAACCTTCACCAAAAATAATCAGGTGGAAAATTTTGATGCCTTTTTTGCGCGCCGCCGTGCCGCGGAGACTTATACGGTCTCGGCGGAGGAAGCTCCCGCAGAGGCTTCTGCGCAGGAGCAGCCCGCTGCCGCAAAAGCGGAGGTCAAACCAGAAAAAACTGAAAAAACCGAAAAGAAAACGACAGGCCGGCAGCCTGCTGCGCAGCGCGCCGGGCAGAGTGGCGCACAAAAGGCGGGCAACGCTCCGAAAAATCAGAATGCGAATAGCCGTCAGCCTCAGCAGAAGCTCCAGCAGGGGCAGAGCCGCCCGCAGACGAACGGCGACAGCGCGGTGAAGAAGCCGGCCGTTCGAATTGTGGATACCCGCACTACCAATGTCAACATTGATAAGTATAACGAAAAGTATGACCGCCTGGCGAATGAAAAAGTCAGGACGGACAATACTGTGAATAAGCAGAAGCTCAACCAGCGCTCCCGTCAGGAGCGCGGCAAGCCCCGCAACGCCCGCCGCGAAACGGAAGCGGAGCGTATGCGCCGCATTCAGCTGGAGCGCCAGAAAAAGCCGATGAACATTACGCTGCCGGAAGAGCTGACGGTCGGCGAGTTGGCGCTGCGTTTGAAGGCGACCTCCGCCGAGGTGATCAAAAAGCTGATGGCCGCCGGCGTTTTCGCCGCAGTCAACGACACCATCGATTTTGATACGGCGGCGCTGGTTGCCATGGAATTCAACGCACGCGCCGAAAAAGAGGTGGTCGTGACTATTGAGGACCGCATCATTGACGACAGTGAGGACGACGACGCCAATTTGGTGCCGCGCGCGCCGGTCGTGGTCGTTATGGGTCACGTTGACCACGGAAAGACTTCGCTGCTCGACGCGATCCGGCACGCCAACGTGACCGCCTCCGAGGCAGGCGGCATTACACAGCATATCGGCGCTTACCGCGTACGCATCAACGACCGGGACATCACGTTTCTCGATACGCCCGGCCATGCCGCGTTTACCACCATGCGTGCCCGCGGCGCGCAGGTGACCGATATTGCCGTGCTGGTGGTTGCTGCGGACGACGGCATTATGCCGCAGACCATTGAGGCCATCAATCACGCCAAAGCGGCGGGCGTCTCGATCATTGTAGCGATCAATAAAATGGATAAACCCTCCGCAAATCCGGATCAGGTCAAGCAGCAGCTGACCGAATACGAGCTGGTGCCCGAGGAGTGGGGCGGCGATACCAT
>JAHZES010000161.1:0-3344 GCA_019421725.1 Clostridiales bacterium
CTGATATTGCTCCAGCAGCTCCTTCGGCAGATCGCTGGTGCTGTCTGAAATGATCTTGATTTTCTTTGCCATCCGGAAAATTTCCTTTCTGCTGCATGGCCGCAAAAAACACAGGTATTTTGGTGAAAGCGTTTTCTGCAGCGCGCGTCTTCAAAACGGCGTATCTGCTTTTTAGTTTATCATGAAGAGTTTCAAAGCGCAAGCAATTTAGATAAAAATTCCAATGCGCGCAATTGCAGGAGCACGAATCCATGCCGACAGACGAAGCATGTCCGGATATATCAGAAAAGCCCGGTCAGGCTTCCCTCTGGAAAACCCGACCGGACTTTTTATGTCACACCAATATCCTCCCGACTGGCGTAATATTTTTCAATATCCGGCGAACAGAAGGCTCCGCTCAGATATAGGCTTATATCAACATACATCACGACGTTTTTACGGCACTGCTCCGGCGGCATGGCTGTCACCTTTGCCGCACGGTAATAGCCATCGGCAACTTCAAAAAGGTTCTCCGTCCTGACATAATACCAGCCTTCTCCGGTCACCTGAGCCTTGCCGCCCTCGTATACATCAAACGGCTGCGCGTACCGCCAGCCCTCCTGATAAGCAGGCCAGCCCTGCATTCCATACCCTGCTTCCAGACCAAGGCTTGAGTTGACATAAACGACGGTTCCTTTTTTCAGTACAACGGAGGGTTCCTGATCCTCCGGCGATTTGTAGTAGCTGACATCGCCGGGCAGCTCCATTTTCTTCGGCGAATTATCCTGTATCGCAGCCTTAGGAAGGTTGACATATTGATTATACACGGAAAAATCCATCTCTTCGAGCGGAATCTGCTGCGAATACGGTTCGTTTTTTCCGTTGTCCTCAAATTCTTCCCTGATTCTGCTGATCGATGATAAGCCCACAGACGACGCCTGACACGCGGAAAGAACGAACAGCGCAGCAAAGATCAGCACGGCAAAAAAACGTTTGACCCGGCTCTCTCTCATCCTGCACTCCCCCTTAACTCGTTTTCACCCGAAAACCTACATCCGTTGCAAAAAAACGATCCTCCGCTATCACAACTTCTCTAAAACACAGATTACTCGATTTGTATTGTTTTGTCAATCTTTTTTACTGTTTTAATAATTATTTCTCATAATACTAATAATCTTGTTCTATTTTGCTTTTTTCTTTTTGCCCTGTGCAAATGCTCTTGCAGAAAAAGGTTGCCATTTTACGCTCTTCATGTTATAATAACCGAAATAATCTGCCACCGGGTAGGAATGCTGAACGCATTCGTTTGCGCGCCGTTAGGTCTTAGAAGGCGCGCAAACGGATGCGTTTTTGTTTTTCCGCTGCAAACATTGTCAGCAGACGACCCGCCCCTCCGCAGAACCGGAACCCCAAGAGAAAGGACAGACTACGAAAATGAGAGCAAAATTGTTGTCCGGCTATTTCACCAGAACGGAAAAAGTCCTCTGGTGCACCTCCATGGCGCTTATTGCGGCCTCATTCTGTATTTTTGATACAACCAATTACCTGACGTTGACCGCGTCCTTTGTCGGCGTCACATCGCTGATCTTCTGCGCAAAAGGAAATCCCTTCGGGCAGCTTCTGATGATCGTTTTCAGTGTGATCTACGGGATCACTTCTCTGCGCGTCGGCTATTACGGAGAAATGATCACTTACCTTGGGATGACGGCCCCCATGGCCGTTTTCTCTCTGGTTTCCTGGCTGCGGAATCCTGCGGCGGGTAACCGGTCAGAGGTTGCCGTCAACTGCCTGAGGAGATCCGAGCCGATTCTTGCGGCTGTGCTGACCGCCGGTATCACCGCCGCTTTTTACTGGATCCTCAGGGCGCTTTATACAGCTAACCTGATACCAAGCACCGTTTCCGTTGCCACAAGCTTTTCCGCCGCATATCTTACCTTCCGGCGCAGCGCATATTTTGCTCTTGCGTACGCCGCCAATGACCTGATGCTGGTCGTCCTGTGGGGAATGGCGTCTGCCGCAGTTCTGTCCTGCATTTCGGTCCTTATCTGCTTTGTCATATTCCTGCTCAACGATATTTACGGCTTCATCAGCTGGAAAGGCATGCAGCGGCGGCAGGCTGCAGCACAACAAGGCCAAACGCAGAAAAACGCCATATAAAGCATTACCCCGACTCGCTTACTTTTCGGGAGAGATGATATATTTTCCGTTTGCCCGAAGCTCCGGTTTGCTCAAAACCTCTTCCAGCTTATCCAGTCCGCAGACCTCGTAGACCATGATGCTGACGTCCAGTCTTCCGGAATCGATCAGATCAAGCGCACGCTTCTGAGTATAAGGATTGATGTAGGAAGCCTTTAACTCCAGCTCCTTTTTGAAAATTTCAAAGGGCTTCACAGAAATCGTTTCATCGGGCTTTGTCAGGCCGAACATCATCACTACGGCCTTATTGCCCGCAATATCGATCGCCTGTTCAATCGTTGACGGACGGCCGACGCATTCAATCACGGTGTTCACCCACGTCATCCCGGCGTTCTTCAAACATTCCTTAACATCCTCTCTGACCGGATCGATGCAAAGATCGGCGCCAAGCTCCAAACCTATCTTTCTTTTACTTTCGACCGGCTCCAAAAGGGCGACCTTCGCCGCGCCGGCAAGCTTTGCAAGCTGAAGCATTAAAAGCCCGATCATTCCGCCGCCGATCACGACCACCTGATGCCCCGGCTTAATCTCGCACATATCGATCCCGTGCAGACAGCAGGCGGCGGGCTCTGTCATTGCCCCCTGCTCAAAGGTGGTGTTTTCACCAAGCTTATACACCTGCCGCTCGTTAACCGCGCAGTATTCGGCAAATCCTCCGTTGACCGTCGTGCCATAACCGATCATATGCTCGCAATAGTGGGCGACCCCATTTCTGCAGGGCTCGCACGCTCCGCAGTAGCAGTTCGGATCAATGCAGACACGATCGCCTGCCTTGTAGTTTGTAACGTTTGCGCCAACCTCGGCAACAATTCCGGAAAATTCGTGCCCCAGAATAGTGGGCGGCGTTACCTCTGCCGCGCCCTTGTCCCCCTCGTAGATATGTACATCCGTGCCGCATACGCCGCAGGCCTTCACCCGGATCAAAACGTCGTTCGCACCGACCTTCGGCATTTCATGCTCTTCGATCTTCAAATTATGCTTACCGTAAAAAACTGCGCTTTTCATGTGTTATCCCTCCGATTTTGGTCTTACTTATATTTAAGTCTTACCGATAAGTACAGTATATAACTTGTCTTTTAAAAAGTCAACAGATAAAAGCAAAGTGGCTGAACAACGCGCCGCGGCTGTTTCTATTGCCTTTTTGCCGGCTTTTGATTATAATATAATCA
>JAHZES010000161.1:3354-4611 GCA_019421725.1 Clostridiales bacterium
CTGCATAACCGTAACGGAGGCACCGGCCATGAGCGAAAAGAGCATAACGACAATTGCTCTGAAAAAAATAAATAAGGGGAAAGTCTATCAGCACATTTACCGAATGAGAGGGGCTTCAAAGCAGCAGATCGCCGCCGGCCTTCAGATGGGGCTTTCCACCGTCAGCCAAAATCTGAACATCTTAGAGCAGGAGGGTCTTGTTGAGCGAAACGGATATTTGGAATCGACCGGAGGCAGAAAAGCCAATCTGCTCCAAATTGTTTCCGACGCCAGGATCTCTATCGGCATTGGTATTCTGAAAAATATGTTTCACATTGTCGCCGTCAACCTGTACGGAGAAGCGATCCAAACAGAAACGCTTCCTGTTCCGTACCAAAAATCCGATGCGTACTATGCCGAGGTGACCGACAAAATAAAGCAGTTCATCCAAAAGAATAAGTACGATGAAGCAAAGATACTCGGCATTTCGATCGCTTCCCAGGGCATTATCTCGCCGGACGGGTCTCACGTGACCTACGGAGCTATTATGGGTAATACCGACATGAGGCTTTCGGACTTTGCCGGCCGTTTACCTTATTCCTGCCGGCTGGAGCACGATTCTGCAGCCGCCGCTTATCTTGAGCTTTGGAATCACCCCGAGCTGAAAAGCGCGGCAGTCATCCTTTTAAACAGGAATCTCGGCGGCGCCGTCATCACTAACCATTCCGTTCATAACGGCGTTTCCATGCGCAGCGGCGTCATTGAGCACATGTGCATTCATCCCGGCGGGCCGCTGTGCTATTGCGGGAACCACGGCTGTCTGGAAACCTATTGTTCGGCAAACGCCCTTGAAAAAAACTCCGGGCTCCCTGTAAAAGAATTCTTTTTTAAACTGAGAACTGCCGAAAATGCAGATTTATTGCAGATCTGGCGCAGTTACCTCGACAACTTGGCAATCGCAGTGAAAAATTTCAACCTGATTATTGACAGTCCGGTCATCCTCAGCGGTTATCTGGCTCCTTATTTAAAAGAAGAGGATATCGAGTACCTGCTCGGTCAGATTAACGCCTTTAACCCGTTTCCTATCAGCCGCAGCCTGCTGCTCGTTGGAACGCACGGGCAATACACGCCGGCAATCGGAACCGCACTTTCTTATATTGCGGAATTTCTTCATTCTTTCACAATACAGTAAACCGAATCCTTCTGCCGGGCTTTCCCCATATAAGGAGCTGTAGCAAAACGAAAAAAACTGCTACAGCTCCGTTTTCTATGAAAAGG
>JAHZES010000162.1:0-4260 GCA_019421725.1 Clostridiales bacterium
GGTTACGAAACCGTAAAAGCGCCGGGCTATATGGGCGTTCACTTTACAACGACCGGTAAGCATGCCGTTTCCGTAACAGTCGGTTCCCCCGGAAAATTTACCGTCTACGATGCATTGGCAGCCGTTTGTGCCTGTGATCATTTCGGCGTTTCTATCGCCGGTATCAACAAAGCGCTGCATGATGTCAAAATTCGCGGCCGCGTGGAAACCGTTGATATCCCCGCTCCTTATTCGGTAATCATCGACTTTGCTCATGACGGAATTGGAATTTCCAGCCTTATTGACGCGCTGAAGCAGTATCAGCCGAATCACATCATTGCTGTTTTCGGGTCAGACGGCAACCGCACCAGAATCCGTCGTGCCGATGCCGGAGAGATTTTGGGCAACAACGCCGATTTGACGATCATTACCTCCAACAGCCCGCGTTTTGAGCCACTGGAGCAGATCAATGCCGATATCAAGGTCGGGCTTGACCGAACTCAGGGCAAATATGAAATTATTCCCGATCGGCGCTCTGCCATTAAGCACGCCATGTCGCTGGCTGAAAAAGACGACCTTGTGCTTTTGATCGGCAAGGGCCATTGGGATTACGAAGAAATCAACGGCGTAAAATATCCGTTTGATGAACGCGTTGTTGTTACAGAGCTTTACCACGAGCTGCAGAACGAAAAAGCCGAAAAGGACGGATGAGGATGAATTCGGACAGAAAAGAACTGCTTTGGCAGCATGCCCCTCTGTTTGACCCCGCTTTGGGACAGGAAGCGCCCTCAGTAACTCCGTATCTGCTGCCAGGAAAGCAGAACAGCTGCGTCATTGTCTGCCCTGGCGGCGGTTATGCCATGCGCGCCGACCACGAGGGCGAGCCGATCGCAAAAATGCTCAACGACGCAGGGCTCAGCGCCTTTGTGCTGAATTACCGCGTTGCCCCGTATCATCATCCCGTGGAAATGATGGACGTCAAGCGTTCGGTACGCTTTGTGCGTTTTCACTCCAAACGCTTCGGCATTGACCCCGGGAAAATCGGGATCCTCGGTTTTTCGGCGGGAGGGCATCTTGCGGTCACTGCGCTGGAGCATTTTGATTACGGCGTTGACAGCGGCGACGAAATTGACCGCGTCAGTTCCCGTCCAGATGCCGGCGTGCTGTGTTATGCAGTTGTCAGCCTGCTCAACCATACCCATATCGGTTCTCGTGTCAATCTGCTTGACGAAGAAGAATGTGTTCCCCTTTGCGCACAACTTTCCGGCGAATACCATGTACGCGAGGATATGCCGCCTGTCTTTCTGTGGCACACCGCTGCCGATTCCTGTGTTCCGGTGCAAAACAGCCTGAATATGGCCATCGCATTGAAGCAAAAAAATATTCCGTTTGAGCTTCATATTTTTCCGGACGGCGAGCATGGCCTCGGTTTGGCGCAAAACACCCCGGGCGCCGACCAGTGGCCCTCTTTACTTGTGAATTGGCTGCATCGTATCGGTTTTTAATGTTTGGCTCTACTCTGTTTCTGTAAAAAATCAAAAGCAGCTGTCAGTCTGATTTCAAACCGACAGCTGCTTTTTCTTTTAATTTTCGTCTTGTGAACGATTTTCAAAACTTACATCTGAAAATAGTTTACTGCATTTTGGTAGCAGATATCCTGCACCATAGCGCCAAGCCGTTCCATATCGTTCGGGTATTCTCCGTTTTCCACCCAACCTCCAATCAGGTTGCAAAGTATCCTACGAAAATATTCATGCCGTGTGTAGGAAAGGAAGCTGCGGGAATCTGTCAACATTCCGACAAATTTGCTTAGTAGACCGACATTAGCAACGGTCTTCAGCTGGTCTTCCATACCGTCACGCTGGTCGTTGAACCACCAGGCAGACCCCACCTGCATTTTACCCGGCGTTCCGCCCTGAAAATTGCCGGCCATTGCGGCAAGCATCATGGTATCATTCGGATTCAGGGAATAAAAAATGGTTTTGGGAAGCTGCTCGGTTCGATCGAGCGCGTCCAGATAAGCGGAAAGATTGGGTGCAAGAAGCCTGTCATTAATGGAATCAAAGCCGGCATCTGGCCCAAGCTGTTCAAATCTGCGCGTACTGTTATTCCTCAACGCATTAAGATGCAGCTGCATTGTCCAACCGCGGCGTGCATATTCGCACCCAAGCCAAAGCATCAACCAAGTCTGGTAGCGCTCCAGAGCCTCTCCGGCAAGCGTTTCCCCGGAGAAAACCGTTGCAAAATCCGCATCGACCGCCGATTCTGAGGCCGGGCGCCACGGGATGCAGGCAAAGCTATGGTCAGAAAGCCGACATCCATTTTTTTGAAACCAGTCCATCCTGCTGCTTAATGCCTTCAGCAAGGTTTCGCAGCTGCAAACCTGAATTCCTGACGCATCGCTAAGCTTTTTGAGACATTCCAACGTGGGGGCAAGCGCTTTATCTGGGCGAAACGCAGGCAAAACCCGCGTTCGGAACGAGCCATCCGTAGCCAATTTTCTGTGATATTCCAACGAATCAACCGGATCGTCCGTTGTACAAACTATAGCTACATTAGACTGCTCAATCATCTTACGGACCGTCAGGCCGCTATTCAATACCTGCTTTGTTTTTTCCCAAATTTGCGGCGCCGTTTCCGGGGTCAGTTCCTCTTCGATCCCGAAAAAACGCTTCAGCTCCAAATGAACCCAGTGGTACATTGGATTGCCGATGCAACAAGGGACAGTCTCGGCAAATGCACAAAACCGCTCGTAGTCCCCCGCTCCCCCTGTAATCAGCGATTCATCCATTCCCATGGCGCGCATCAGCCGCCACTTGTAATGATCGCCGTAAAGCCACGCCTGCGTCAGGTTTTCGTATTTCCGATCTTCCCAGATTTCCTTGGGACTGACATGGCAATGATAATCATAAATCGGCATTTTTTCCGCATAGTCGTGATACAGCTTTTTGGCCGTCGTGCTCTGCAGCAAAAAATCCTCCTGCAAAAAAGAATTGTTCAATACCATCGTTCCCTTCTTTTTTGAATTAGTTTCTTTTTTTCATTATAGTGTATTATTTTTGCCTTTTCCATTGCTTTTATCGTTCTAATGATTGCCTTTTTGAATTAAAATTTAGAAAACCACATTCTAAGCATTAGAAACAGGCCAACAAATAATCAGGAAAACACTCAAAAAAGATGCCGCTTTCGGAGAAAAATCATGAAATGCATCAAAAGTCACTTCCATAAGAAAAAACTATTGTAAAATAAAAAAGTATTATGTAAAATAGAAGTAAAATATAAAGAAATAAGAACCGGCTTGATGAAGAAGCGGAGGCAAAAAAGTGGATATTGCAAATGTTTTAGCTTTACTCGGAGGTATTGGTCTGTTCCTTTACGGAATGAACGTTTTGGGAAAGGCTCTGGAAAAAATCGCCGGAGCAGGACTGGAAAAGACGTTGGAGCGACTGACCGGAAACAAGTTTAAGGGTATTCTGCTCGGGACAGCGGTCACCTGCGTGATCCAAAGTTCAGCCGCCACTTCTGTTATGGTCATCGGATTTCTAAATGCAGGTATTATGAAGCTGGCGCAAGCAATTCCGGTGATTATGGGCGCTAACATCGGCACCACCATTACTGCGCAAATTCTCCGTCTGGGTGACATTTCGACCGACAACATGCTTCTTTATATGCTCAAACCCTCCTCCTTTGCCCCATTGTGCATTATTCTCGGCGCGGCAATCATGCTGATTTCCAAGCGCAGCAAAATTCAAAACATCGCTTCCATAATCATTGGATTTGGTGTTCTGTTTTTCGGCATGACAACGATGGAATCTGCCTTGGCTCCCCTGAAGGATTCCGAAGCCTTCCACAATCTGTTCTTAATGTTTGAAAACCCGCTGCTTGGCGTCGCCGTCGGCATGCTGATTACCGCTGTGCTGCAAAGCTCCTCCGCCTCTGTCGGTATGCTGCAGGCCATGAGCTCGACCGGACAGGTTACCTTTGCCATGGCATTGCCGATCGTCATCGGCATGAATATCGGTAAATGCGTAACGGTACTGATTGCGAGCATCGGCACCAACAAAAAGGCCAAGCGCGCCGTTTTGATCGATGTGATGAATAATGTCATCGGCGCTGCGGCATTTCTCATTGCAATCTGCCTTTACCAGCAATTGGTTGCTTTTTCCTTCTGGAACGACGCTGTTACCCGTGGAGATATTGCAAACTTTCACTCCCTGTTTAACATTGTCACTACCCTGCTTCTGCTGCCCTTCGGCGGAAGCCTTGCGGCCGGAGCCCAGA
>JAHZES010000162.1:4270-4605 GCA_019421725.1 Clostridiales bacterium
TGCTGCCCTTCTGCGGCAAGCTGATCAAGCTTTCCGGCAAGCTGATTCGGGACACGCAGGACAGCAAAATGGAGCAGGAGCTTCAGCTTTTGGACGAGCTGTTCCTGAAAACTCCATCGATCGCTCTGAATCAGTGCCATACTGTTATGGGCAGTATGGTACAAACCGCTCTGGAAAACTTTGATATCTCCTGCGGATTGCTGACGCATTACGACGAAAAAATGCGCGCCTTATTGGAGGAAAACGAGCATTTTCTGGATAAAACAGAAACCGTGCTGGGCGAATACGTAATGAAAATTACAACACGAGATCTGGATACTGCCAATCATAAGGAT
>JAHZES010000163.1 GCA_019421725.1 Clostridiales bacterium
CATCAGCCACGTCGGCAACGCGCCGGCGTATTTTTCAAGCAGCAGCGCGAGCGTGCGTTCATAGCAGCCAATGGAGGTGCGGTGAATGATATAGGGTTTTTTCTTGGAGCCGTCGCTGTCGGTGTAAACCATGCCGAATTTTTCGGCAAGCATCTGATCGATTTGAATGGTGATCAGGGTGTCTTCCTTGCCGTATACGTTGCGGATTTGAATATCCAGTTTCGGGCCGTAGAATGCAGCCTCGCCGACGCCCTCGACAAACGGAATGTTCAGGTCGGTCAGAATGGTGCGCATAATGCCCTGCGCCTCATCCCACTGTTCCGGCGTGCCGATATATTTGGCGCGGTCGTTCGGATCCCACAGAGAGAACCGGTAAGAAACGTCCTCGTAAAGGCCAAGCGTTTTCAGCATGAAAATGGCAAGCTCCAGGCAGCGGCGGAACTCGTCCTCCAGCTGATCCGGGCGGCACATCAGGTGACCTTCGGAGATGGTGAACTGGCGCACGCGGATCAGTCCGTGCATTTCGCCGGAAGCCTCGTTGCGGAAAAGCGTGGAGGTTTCGTTGTAGCGCAGGGGAAGATCGCGGTAGGAACGCGGCTTGTTCAGGTAAGCCTGATATTGGAACGGGCAGGTCATCGGGCGCAGTGCAAATACCTCGTCGTCCTTTTCCTCGTCGCCGAGCACGAACATACCGTCCTTATAATGATCCCAATGGCCGGAAAGCTTGTACAGATCGCTTTTTGCCATATAAGGGGTTTTTGTAAGCAGCCAGCCGCGCTTCTGTTCCTCGTCTTCCACAAAGCGCTGCAAAAGCTGAATAACGCGCGCGCCATTCGGCAGCAGGATCGGCAGCCCCTGACCGATCAGATCGCTGGTAGTGAAATAGCCAAGCTCACGGCCAATTTTATTGTGGTCGCGTTTGCGGGCTTCCTCCTGCTGTGCAAGGTAAGCTTCCAGCTCGCTGTTCTTCGGAAAAGCGATTCCGTAAACTCGCTGCAGCATCTTTTTGGTAGAATCGCCGCGCCAGTAAGCGCCGGTGCAGTTGGTCAGACGGACCGCTTTAACGCGCCCTGTGCTCATCAGGTGAGGCCCGGCGCAAAGATCGGTAAAATCGCCCTGGCGGTAGAAGCTGATTTTTTCACCTTTTCCGCTATGCTCGGCAATCAGTTCCACTTTATAAGGCTGGCCAAGCTCTTCCATCAATTTGACTGCTTCGGCCGGTTCCAGTTCAAAGCGCTCGATCGGCAGGTCTTCCTTAATGATTTTTTTGATTTCGGCCTCGATTGCGGTAAAATCGTCCTGAGACAGATTGCGCGGCAGATCAAAATCATAATAGAAGCCGGAGTCGATCGAGGGGCCGATGGCGAAAACGGCATCGGGAAACAGGTGTTTGACTGCCTGAGCAAGAATATGGGAAGCGGTGTGCCAGTAGGCGCGTTTTCCTTCCGGCGAATCAAAGGTCAGAATTTCGGCGGCACAGTCGCCGGTAATGGGAGTGCGGAGATCGCAGACTTTGCCGTCGATTTTGACGGCACAGGCGGCGCGAGCCAGACCGGCGCTGATTTGCTGCGCAAGGTCAATTCCCGTGGTGCCGGGAGCCACCTGCAGTACGGAGCCGTCCTTCAATGTAACGTTAGCCATTTCAACCATTCCTTTCACGGTGGTGCGGAAAGCGCGAAGCCGCGTTTTCCAGATCAAAGTTTGTTGCGGCGGGGAGAAAATGAAAATAAAAAAAGCCCCGCCTAAAAGCACGAGGGGCGAAGCACAGCTCCGCGGTTCCACCCTGCATTCAGGCAAAAGCCTATCTCATCAACGGCGATAAGGGAGCCGACCCGCGCTGCTTACGGAAAAACCATCGCAGCCCGCTCCGGGGTGGTATGCACAGAACAACCGGCGGCGCGCACTCTCAGCCCGTGATGCGCGGTCTCTTTCGCCGGGAAGACGCCATGTGCCGTCCCCATCTAAGCGTTTACTTTCTTTTCATATGCTCACATTATATACCGGTAATTTGATAAATGCAACAAAAAAACAGAAAAAATTTGCACAAACCGCGCGCAAAGAACGCGGAAAAAACCGTTTGAAACATGCGCTCTGAAATTGTGAATGAAAATGTCAAAATTTCTTGACAGACCAAGGCAAAAAGCGATACAATAAATGTTGCAATATTTATGCAGTTGGCAGTATTGCAACTGGGAAGATTTCTTCCCAGTTTATGATGATTGAATGAAACAAAAACAAAAGAAAAGGAGGTGCTATCGAAAATTGGTTATTAATCTTCATATTGCTGTCTTTATCGCCATCCTTTTGGGATGTGTGGTTGTTAGTGGTGCTATCGCCTTTTTTGCGGGCGTTTCTCATAGAAAAAAAGTTGCTGAACTTCAGATTGGCTCGGCGGAGCAGGAAGCAAAGAGAATCGTCAGCGAGGCGCTCAAGACCGCTGAGGCAAAGAAAAAAGAGGCCATTCTCGAGGGCAAGGACGAAATTCACAGGCTGCGCAACGAATCCGAAAAGGAACTGCGCGAGCGGCGTGCGGAGGTGCAGCGCCAGGAACGCAGGATTCAGCAGAAAGAGGAAACACTGGACAAAAAGCTGGAGAATCTTGAGAAAAAAGAGGATGCAGTTGCCGCAAAGACAAAACAGATCGAAGAAAAGCTTGCTGAAACAGAAACGATTAAGAAAAGCCAGTTTGATATGCTGGAGCGTATTTCCGGATTTACGGCGGATCAGGCGAAGGATTACCTGCTGAAGAATCTTGAAAATGAGCTGCAACATGAAAAGGCAGTCAAAATTATGGATGTGGAACAGCAGACCAAGGATGAGTCTGACAAACGGGCGCGCGAAATTATTTCGCTTGCCATTCAGCGCTGTGCTGCCGATCATGTTTCCGAAGCGGCCGTTTCGGTCGTTCCGCTGCCGAATGACGAAATGAAGGGTCGTATCATCGGCCGTGAGGGCCGCAATATTCGTACGCTGGAAACTTTGACGGGAGTCGACCTGATTATTGACGATACGCCGGAAACCATTACGCTTTCGAGTTTTGAGCCGGTTCGTCGTGAGGTGGCTCGCATTGCTTTGGAACGGTTGATCGCCGATGGACGGATCCACCCGACGCGCATTGAGGAAATGGTGGAAAAGGCTCGCCGTGAGGTGGATGCCACGATTAAGGCGGAGGGAGAACGGGCCATTATTGAAGCCGGAGTTAACGGAATTCACCCAGAGTTGGTTAAACTGCTCGGGCGGCTGCGTTACCGCACAAGCTATGGTCAAAATGTGCTCAACCATTCGCTGGAGGTTTCTTATTTGGCCGGTGTAATGGCAAGCGAGTTGGGAATCAATCCGACGTTGGCGCGCCGCGCCGGTTTACTGCATGATATCGGCAAGGCGCTCGATCATGAGATCGAGGGTTCTCATGTGGAAATTGGTATTGACGTAGCACGCAAGTATAAAGAAAGCGAAGCAGTCATTCATGCGATTCAGGCGCACCACGGAGACGTGGAGCCCAAAACCGTAGTTGCCTGCCTGGTGCAGGCTGCAGATGCCATTTCTGCGGCACGCCCCGGCGCACGGCGCGAGAATTTGGAAAACTACATCAAGCGTTTGGAAAAGCTTGAGGAAATCTCTTCTTCGTTCCCCGGTGTAGAGCGTAGCTTTGCGATTCAGGCTGGCCGTGAGGTCCGCATTATGGTCAAACCGGAGGTCATCAAGGATGACAACATGGTGCTTCTTGCCAGAGACATCTGCCAGAAGATCGAGCAAAGCCTTGACTATCCCGGCCAGATCAAGGTAAACATTATTCGGGAAAGCCGTGCGATTGATTACGCAAAGTAAAAACAGATAAAATAAAGTGAAGCCCCGCCTTTGATAAAAGGCGGGGCTTTTTGCACGGCGGCGCGAGTGCGCGCGGCTTCGGTTATTCTGCTTATGAATTTTCCCACATACAGGAAATGTCTTTCTAAAAAATGTGTTACAATTCAACCAAGCAAAATTCTGTTAATCGAACAGCGTGGGCGAATCGGGATGCGCGTACGCTTCAAAGCACATTTCTATTTGTTTCTTCGTGCATTTTTCAACAGCAAGGCGATCCGGTATATCTTCTTTGCGGAACATTCCTATCTCTGTGGTTTCAATGTTCTTTTTCACTTTTTGAGAACAAGCCGTGTGCTATACTTACATCATCGATTTCAATAGTATACCACACGGCTTAACAAGACTCAATATTTTCCGTTCAGTTTACAAGCATTTCGGTTTTTCCATTCTAAAAATCTCTCTCGAAGCACTTAAACATCTTTCTCGGAATCCGTATGGAGGTAAATATGATTGCGGATAAACAGCGTTTTGATCTCCGCTGCCATTTGCGAAGTATGCTCAACAAAGATTATACTGCAAAGCTGATCGATTTAGAAGATGTAATCGTCACAAAGGTTGAAAATTTTTCCGAGGAAGTCCATGTATACCTTGAGTTGCCAAG
>JAHZES010000164.1:0-2269 GCA_019421725.1 Clostridiales bacterium
CGACGTGCTGATGCAGGTCGTGTTCCATGCGCAGATGGAAACGGAGACCGGCGGTTTTACGCTGGATGACGTGGCGGACGGCGTCTGCAAAAAGCTGATCTACCGCCATCCGCATGTGTTCGGAAACGTGCAGGCGGACACCAGTGCGCAGGTGCTGAAAAATTGGGAAGCACTTAAGCTGGTGGAAAAATCGCAGAAAAGTGAAACGGAGTCCATGCAGAGCATTCCGCGGATGCTGCCGGCGTTGCTGCGCGCGGAAAAGGTGCAGAAAAAAGCGGCCAGAGTCGGTTTTGACTGGAACGACGCCGCAGGGACGTTTGATAAGGTCGCGGAAGAAACAGAAGAACTGCAGCGGGCGTTCCGGTCCGGCTCACAGAAGCAGATGGAGGAGGAGCTTGGCGATCTGTTGTTTTCGGTCGTTAATACGGCACGTTTTTTGCATGTGGACCCGGAGCAGGCGCTGACCGGAGCGACCGATAAATTTATTCGCCGCTTTTCACTTATGGAGCAGGTGGCAAAGGCGCATGACCTGAAGTTGAGCGACGCGTCTCCGGAACAGTTGGACGCCTTTTGGAACAGGGCGCAAACCGAAGAGATGAAAAAATCATGAATAATCGCGGATTTCACGGTTTTTTGTTGACAAAAATACCGGTGAAGTAGTATGATTAGGACGTGATTAGGCAGTAAGGAGCTTTAAGAATGAATTTCTTTTCGCAGGTCGTTCATGCAGATTACGGAAAATTTTTTCGCAACATCCGCGAGGTCGCAAAAAAAGAACACAAAAACAGCGCCTTGCTGACGCTGGATGTTTGTTTTTCTACAGTTGTCTACGGCAGTGCGCTGACGGACTATTTTAATTACGAGTTTTACAATAAAAGCCTGAGGGAACGCGGCAAATATGCCGTAGTTCATACGCAGGACAAGTTTTATCAGCTTGTCAACGATCCGAAATATAAAAAAACATTTACGGTCAAGCCAAACTTTCTGAGAGAGTTTTCGCAATATGTCGGTCGTGAATGGGTTTATCCGAACGGCGATAATTTTGAAGAGTACGAAGCGCTTTTAACTCGGAACGATACTTTTATGGTCAAGCCGATCGATGGCCTGGGCGGCGGCGGAATTTACAAATCCTCACTGCAGGAGATCGGTGATCACCGGGAGTTTTATCAAAAGCTGATTTCCGAACGGATGTTTTTGGAAGAGGTGATCCGCCAATGCGGCGCGATGGCCTCGCTGAACCCCAGCAGCGTTAATACGATCCGTGTGATGACGCATAATATTGACGACGATCCCACTATTTTTTTCAGCTCTGTCCGTGTCGGAAACGGTAATACTGTAGTCGATAATTTTCACAGCGGCGGAATGAGCGCTGTGGTCGACTGCGATACCGGGATTGTGACGGGCGCCGCGCTGGACAAGTCCATGCGCCGTTTTGAGCAGCACCCTGTTACGGGTGTGACGTTTAAAGGGTTTCAAATTCCGGATTGGGAACAGGTCAAACAGATGGTCTGGACAGCGTGCCGTATGCACCCCGAAATGACGGTGATCGGCTGGGATGTCGCTATTACCGATAACGGTCCGATCTTGATCGAAGGGAACCGCCGGCCGGGTTTTGATATGGTACAGATGCTGGATAATCAGGGTGAAAAGTATGTGCTTAAAGAAATCGAGGCGCGTTTTCGTGCTTCGCAGAAGCAAAAGCAGACGGTAGCCGGATGACAGGTAATGCTGCGATTTTACTGGTTCCCGATGTAAATCGGTGAATGATAAAAAAGAATTTTTGGAGGTTTTTTAACATGAACAAAACTGAACTGATTGCTGCAGTTGCCGAAAAGGCAAATCTCTCTAAGAAAGACGCCGACAGCGCCGTGAATGCTGTCATTGATTCCATTGTCGAGGCTGTTGCTGCGAATGATAAAGTTCAGCTGGTTGGCTTTGGTACCTTCGAAGTCCGTGAGCGCAATGAAAGAAAGGGTCGCGACCCCAGAACAAACAAGGAAATCGTCATTCCGGCTTCCAAAGTGCCTGCTTTTAAAGTTGGCAAGGCTTTCAAGGCTGCTGTGAAATAATTTCCGATTCTTTTTCGGCCGGTTTCTTTATGAAGCCGGCCTTTCCCGTTTTTAAGACGGCTGCAATGCCGTCGTCGTTGTTTTTCTGTTTTGTGCCGGGCCGGTAAAGCTGCCAAGGGTTAAGAGCTCCAGATTTTGCGGAGCCGTGGAACCGGTGTGGAAGAAAGGGCTGTGATTTTTATGAGACTGGATAAATATTT
>JAHZES010000164.1:2279-3384 GCA_019421725.1 Clostridiales bacterium
CGCGTCTGATCAAGCGGCGTACGGTGGCCAACGAGGCGTGCGACGCAGGCAAGGTGGCCGTAAACGGAAAACCGGCCAGAGCCTCTTATGACGTTAAGGTGGGCGATGTTCTTGAAATTACACTGGGTGAGCGCACCGTGCGCGCACAGGTGCTCAGTGTTGCGGAAACTGTCCGTAAAGAAGGCGCCGCCGAGCTTTACCGCATTTTGTAACGGATAAACAGGAATATTGCTCACCGGTCCTATCATAGTATTTACGGAAGTAATACCGATGAAACGGGGGGCGTTTACTTTGACGGAAGAAAAAAAGACGGCGAAGCTCCCGCACAATATTATTTTGGAAAACCGCAAAAATCTTCATATTTCCGGAGTGGAGGATGTGGACAGCTTTGACGAGCAAACGGTAATTGCTTATACCGGGCTGGGGCAGCTGGTGATCCGGGGGAAAGAGCTGCACATCTCCAAGCTGAATCTGGAATCGGGCGAGCTGCGGCTGGAAGGAGAGATTTCAGCGCTGGCTTATACCGACAGCCATGCGGGCAAGGGCGGTTTTCTTTCAAAAATGTTTCGCTGAAAGGGCGGGGAAGCCGCTTGACGATTTCGCTTGCAGGGCAGACGACTGCTTTTTTGTATTCTTGTGCGCTGGGAGCGGCGCTCTGCGCCGTTTACGACGTTTTTCGCGCAATTCGGATGTTTTTTTTGCCGGGAAGGATACTTGTAGCCTTTTTGGATATACTTTACTTTTTTTTGGCGGCTGTGTTTACTTTTGCGTTTTTTATGGCCGTTTCGCAGGGAGAAATACGGGGATACCTTTACTTCGGGGAGCTGATCGGCTGGCTGCTGTATTACGAAACGATAGGGTCGTGGCTGCTTCGGCTGCAGAATAAACTTTTTGCCATTCTGCGAAGGATCGGAAAAAAGGTCGTTGTACCGTTTTGCCGCCTGAGTGCGAGACTATCTAACCGTGCCAAAAGGCGTCCCCAAGGACCCGGAAAAGCCGAAAGAAGCCGAATTTCGCGCAAAAAAAGATTACTTTCCGCAGCAAAAGCTCTTGCAACCCGAACAAGGAATAGTGTATAATAAAATAAAGTATTATTCGGAAAGGA
>JAHZES010000164.1:3405-4457 GCA_019421725.1 Clostridiales bacterium
GTTTATTGTGGTTTTTATTTATGTTGCGGTTGTTTTCGTGAACCAACAGATTACCATTGCGCAGAAAAAGCAGGAATACCAACAGCTTTCCGCACAGCTTGCCGAGCAAAAGGCTCAGAATGCAGAACTTCGTGAGCTTAGTGAAAACGAGGATCTCGCGGCTTATTATGAATTGATTGCGCGGGGAACATTAAACTACGCTTATCCGGGCGAGAAAGTGTATGTAGATATTTCCGGCAATTAAATTATTGTTAAAAACTTAAGGAGGCAATCGGTTCTTTATGCAGTTTGAGGTAGGGACGATCCTGGAGGGAAAAGTCACAGGAATTACGAAATTCGGGGCGTTTGTGGAGCTTCCGGGCGGTAAAACCGGAATGGTGCATATTTCGGAGGTGGCTCCAACATTCGTCAAGGAAATCAGAGATCATCTGACGGAAAATCAGGAAGTCAAGGTTAAGGTGCTGAAGGTCGGCGAAGACGGAAAAATCAGTCTTTCGATCAAACAGGCACTGCCCGCGCCGCAACCGCAGCAACGCAGACAGTCCGGCGGTCATTCCGGCGGACGCGGTCGCTGCGATTGGCAAAAACCAAAAAGTGAGCCGGTTACTTTTGAAGATATGATGGCAAAATTCAAACAGACAAGCGACGAAAAAATGTCTGACCTCAAGCGTGTGACCGAGGCCAAGCGAGGCGGCTATTCCCGTCGCGGCGGCAGCGGCGGCCAGCAAAAATAATGATTCGCGGCAGGGCTGCGGCAGAATTTTATTTTGCCGCGCCTTTTTTCTGCCCGGAACAGACGATAACGTTGGAAAGGATCTGTTTTCTTGTGCGTAATATTCATACTTCTTTAATTACCCGTGCGGTGGCGCAGCTCTGCATCGAGGCGAACCGTGTGCTGCCGGAATCTCTGAAGGAACGGTTGGAGTGTGCCCGCTGCGCCGAAACGGGAGCGCTTGCCAAGGGGATTCTTACGGATCTGTGCGAAAACCTTCAGGCGGCGGACGAGCTGAAAATCCCGATTTGTCAGGATACAGGCATGGCAGTAGTGTTCG
>JAHZES010000165.1 GCA_019421725.1 Clostridiales bacterium
CTGAACGTGCGGGCCTTGACTGCACTGACGCTGGCTGCGCTCCCGTTTATGAAGCGGGGAGGCGCGGTGGTGAATGTCTGCTCCATCGCGTCCTTTGCACCGAATCCGCGCATGACGGTTTACTGCTCCACCAAAGCGTATGTTATGAGCTTTTCACGTTCCTTAAGGGAAGAGCTTAAACCGCGCGGCATCAATGTTTTGGCGGTGTGCCCGGGGCCGATGCGTACGGAATTTCTGCCTGCTGCGGGCATCGCATCCGGCAGCTCAAAAACGTTTGACACACTTCCTTAATGCAGCCCGGAGCAGGTGGCTGCAGCTGCTCTGCGCAGCGCAAGGCGGGGAAAAGCGGTGTATACCAACAGATTTTTCTTTAAGCTTTACCGCGTTCTGGCCAAGCTGCTGCCGCATGGATTTATTATGAAATTCAGCAAAGCGTAATTTAAGGCAAAATGCTGCCGTATGTTTTCCCCCTTGCCGGATACACTACCGATAGCTATCCGGCGGGGGGTGCTTTCGTTTGAAGGGATGCATTGGCCGCAAGGGGCTTGCGGTGCTGCAGCTGCGCATGGCGGCCGCCTTAACTGCGGTTGCTTTTTTGCTGGGAGCAGCGTCCGTGTTTGTCCCTGTGGCCGTCGGTGTTATGATGGTTTTTCTGGCTGCGGCGTATCCGTTTGCCGCGATGTTTTGGCTTCCGGCGTGGTGTCGCGCGGCTCGCTTTCAGGCTTCAGCAGAGGCGATTTGCGTAGAGAGAGGAATGCTTTGGTGCAGCACGGCCTTTTTGTCCCGTCGTAAAATTCGGTATGCTGCTCTTTTTTCCACGCCGCTGCAGCGTGCATTTGGGGTCGTTTCTCTGCGGCTGATGACCTCCGGGGGAAAAATAACCGTGCCGATGCTGAATCGTTCCGAGGCGCTCCGGTTGGCAGCGCTGCTGCGTATTTCGTTGGTATCCGATGCCGGGCGGTGAGAAAATAGAGAAAGGAAAGTGGCCAGCAAAATGAAAAAGCGCCGCGCCTCTCTGTCGGCAGCTCACCCGGCACAGGGGCTTTCCACATTCCTGCGGCTTTCATGGCTGCTGTTGATTCCACTGCTGCAGCGCGCGTTTTTAAGCAAAGGAGCACCGAAGGAAGGTGCCGGGAGTCTACTGAATGCAGCCTTTCTGTTCGTGTTTGTTTTGGCCTGTTCTGTTTGGAAATGGCGCTCCATGCGATTTTCCGTTGTGCGGAATCGGCTGCTTTTCCGCCGAGGGATTTGGCGGAGAGAAGAGCTCCTTCTGCCGTTTTCACAGGTGGACGGCCTTTCGGTCACGTTTTCGCCTCTTTCCTCGCTGCTTGGCGCAGGTCTGCTGGAATTGGAAACGGAAGCGGCGACCCATGCGCCGGACTGTTCGGTGTTCCTTTCCGCGCGCCGACTGCAAGACATTCTGAACCGTTTTTTGCCGCGAAGCAGGAGCCTTCGGTTCCGCTGTGGGATCGGATCAATGCTCGTTTGTGCGCTTTCGTGGTCGAATGCGGCATCCGGATTGCTGGTTGCCGCGCCTTTCGTGCGAAAAGCGGGACAGGTGTTTGGGCAGGAAGTGCAGCAGCTGCTGCTGGAACAACTGAATCCGGGAATGCGATTGGTTTCCGTGGGGGTGCCGCCGCTGGCAGCGGGGATTGCCTGGATCCTTTTGCTTGGCTGGGCGACGGCTTTTTTGCGGCAGTTTTTGGCATGTGTACCGTTTTCCTGCGGCTTTTCCGGTGCGTTTACCGCAGTACGCTGCGGCATGCTTCCCAAAAGGCTGCGTCTGTTCCGTACACGCCGGATGGCTGCCGTTACCGTGCGCCAAACCTTGCTGATGCGGATCTGCGGCGTTTCTTCACTTTTGGCGCATGTTCCGGGAGAGGAGCGGCAGAAGGACTGCCGGCCGCTTTTGGTTGCCGCTGCACGGCAGAAGGCGGTGGAAGAATGGATGTATGAGATCATTTCTCCTGTGGATGGCTTGGTGCTGCGCCCACCGGCACGCGCAAAACACAGGTATCTGCTGCCGGTGTTTTGGCCGTTGATGCTGACTGCGCTGCTGATAATTTTTATTTGTACGCTCAACGCGCCGGTTTTTGTGACCGTGCTGCTGTTTCCGGTACTGATTTTTTTTCTCTGGCGTGCGCTGCTGCGCTTTGCAGAAATTCCGTTTGCCGCTTTGGAGTTGAATGCAAAAGCGTTTCGGCTTTCCCGTATGCAGGGACTCTCTCTGCTTTCCACCTGTGTGGACAGGAAAAACATTACCGGTATCAGCATTCGTCGGACATGGTTTCAAAAGAGTGCGGGGCTGTGTACGGTGGACGTCTTTTTGCGGGGCAAGAAGGCGCGGCGCTGTTCTGTGCGTCATTTGGAATTTGCGGAGCTTTGCAGCGCTTTAAAGGAATGTGGAGAGATCGAATAACGGCATCCGCGCCGGGGAGTAAGAAGGCCCCAGAAGCGAATGCCGTTTAGATGATTTAGAGATCGTCTGCGTCCTGTGTGGGCTGGAGACCGTCGTCCGGGCTTCCGGTGTAGCTTCCAAGCACGTCGGACAAGATGGGGCCGTCGTTCATTTTCGGGAAAACTTCAGTGATCCCATCTATATTTTGCTGCATATATCCGTACTTTTTTTCCCGCTCTTTGCGGCGCTTTTTCTTCTCTTCTTCGGCGTCCGGGTCGAGCTCCGGAACGCTCCACGGTTTGGGATTCATCATACGGCAGTCATCCTTTCTTTTGTGAATTTATTCTGATTCCAAGGCGGAAACCTGCGGAGAGCAGGGATAAAACTTTGAACAGCAGGCGCTGTAAAGACAATTGCCGCTTTTACGGGAATCGGAATTATTATGTGCAAAAATGATTTTTCTTATCCGTACAACGGCATACGCAGACTTTTTTCAAGGAAGAAAATAGGAATTTCATTGACAAAACAAATGGTTCATGTGAAAATAAAAAGAGCTTTTACACTTCGCCGAACTCGGCTTTCATGGCCGGGATCGGATTTTTTTACAAAGGAGCCGATTCTGTGACTCAGCTGATGGAACGTTTTCTTGCCTGTGATCGGACGCTCAAACCGGAGGAGATCCGAGGGCCGCTCCCAAGTGTCCGTGAAGGCTATTCCACTGCATTTCGTATTGCATGGCCTTCGATTGTGGAAACAGTGCTGGTGGGGCTGATCTCTTCCGTGGATACCATGATGGTTGGCGGCTGCGGCCCGGCGGCGATTGCGGCGGTTGGGCTCACCACACAGCCGCGTTTTGTTTTTCTGGCGTTGATCTTGTCCTTTAACGTCGGTGTTACGGCGGTAATTTCCCGCCGAAAGGGCGCAGGAGACGAAGAAGGGGTGCAGCGCTGCCTGAAGCAGGCGGTTGCCATTTCGGCTGCGGCATCTCTGGTGTTGACCCTGCTCTCGTTTTTTCTTGCGGAACCGCTGGTCATGCTGGCAGGAGCGGAAAGCGATACGGTCGGTTATGCGACCGATTATTTCCGTATTGTGATGATCGGTGCTTTGTTCAGCAACGTTGGGCTGACGATCAATGCGGCGCAGCGTGGTATTGGAAATACGAAAATTTCCATGACGACCAATCTGATCGCCAATGTGGTCAATCTGTTTTTTAACTGGCTGCTGATCAACGGCATCTGGCTTTTCCCGGAACTGGGCGTTACGGGTGCGGCTGTTGCGACCGCTCTAGGCAATATGGTAGCCATGCTGCTTTCCGTTCGTTCGGTTTGCCGAAAAAAGGCGACGCTTAAGCTGTTTTCCTCCGTTTCGTGGGGTTTTGACCGCGCAACGGTAAGCAGCTTGCTGAATGTGGCCGCCAGTGCGGCTGTAGAGCAGGTTTTTATGCGGATTGGTTTTTTTCTGTATGCCGCAATGGTTGCCCGGTTAGGAACTAACGCCTATGCCACTCATCAGATCTGCATGAATATTCTGAACCTGTCATTTGCGGTCGGTGACGGACTGAGTATTGCGTCCTCGGCGCTGGTAGGGCAAAATCTCGGTGCGCATCGGCCCGATCTTTCAAAGCTGTACTGTACGATCGCGCAGCGGATCGCGTTTTGCTTTTCCACTGTGATTTTTTTAATATTCTTTTTTGGCCGTTTCTTTCTTGTTGGTCTGTTTACCGACGATGAAGCGATTATCCGGGCAGGGGGTCAGCTGCTTGTGATCGCCGCGTTTACCACACATATCCAGACTGCGCAGGTCATCCTTTCGGGCTGTCTGCGCGGAGCGGGAGATACTCGCTTTGTGGCGGGTGTTTCTTTTCTCAGCATCGGAGTGGTTCGTCCGCTGCTTACTTATCTGTTTTGCTTTCCGTTCGGTTGGGGGCTTGTCGGCGCGTGGGTTTCGCTGCTGGTAGATCAAACTATGCGTATGACGCTGAACAAGCTGCGGTTCAACGGCGGAAAATGGACGCAAAAGAAATTATAAATGTACCGGGGGGGACAAC
>JAHZES010000166.1:0-261 GCA_019421725.1 Clostridiales bacterium
TCTGCAATTGCACCGATCACCTGGCCGGCGCGTACGTTTTCACCGACCTTCACCGAGGGATTGCTGCCAAGCCCACAGTACCAAACTTCCAGGTCGTCATACGACGCAACGACTACATAACCAAGCATATCGTCTGCAAATGCTTTTGTTATGGTTCCCTCGCCGATGGAAAGCACATTGCTCCCCTTGCTCGCGGCAAGGTCGACGCCGCGGTGCGCTCGCCAGTCACCAAAGGTGAGAGAATAAAGCGAATCGCCAAAG
>JAHZES010000166.1:271-4433 GCA_019421725.1 Clostridiales bacterium
CATTAAAAAGCTTTTGTTTTTTGGCTCGGACGATACAGTGGGAGCTTTGCTTTCAACAGCAGGAGAGGAAGAGGCGGTTACGGGATTATTGACGGGAATTCTGCTTTCCGCATGTGAGGAAGCAGAGACCGTGGAAGAGGTCGGATTGGCCGGAACACCGCTGACCGGGCGGTCAACTGCATTAGCGTCGGGTTGGCTGGAGCCGATGTTCAGCTGGGACGAAGCAGATGCGGTCGCCGAAGAGGGATCCGGAATGTCGGTCAGGCTGCGGATGCTGTCAAAGGTCATCCATGCCGCGGTTCCGATCGCGATCAGACACGCGGCCATTGCGATATAAAAGCCTTTACCCTGAAGCGGGCGTTTTTCTTTTGTGTGCTGGTATCTCGGGTTGTTCATTGTCTGCTGCACCTCCGCCCTTAATATGCCCCCCTTTTTCGGCGAATATGCCGCAGCAATTTAATTTTTATGAAGCGAAAATTCAAAAAAGAAGCAAAAAATGAAAATCTGAGTTTGACGGCGCAGGATAGGGTCGTGTGAAAACAGTAACGTCTGCTTTTTAAAAGAATCGGTCAAAAAGCTCCGGAATGGAAAAGACGTCGGACTTAGCGGCAGTCCGACGTCTTTTCTAAGCTTGAGGGGTTATATTGAGGAGGGGTTATCGTACCGGATCGGTGCGGTTCCGATCTCTTTGGTACGCATCTATTATAGCCTGTGTGGAGATAAAATATGTAACGGCGCTGTAAATATTTTTTTAACTTCGGCAAAACAAAGTGTGAATGAATCCACGCTTTTGTCGGATCAGTCTGCTGTGCAGACAAAGCTCAGCCAACCGCCGCTTTCCTTGCGGCTGCAAACCTGCAGACCGTTTTCGGCAAAAGCACGGAGTACATCCTGTTCGCGTGTGTCAATAATGCCGGAGGTGATAAAGGAAGCGCCGGGTTTCATGTAATTCTTCACCTGCGGGCAGAAGGAAATGATGACATCGGCCACAATATTTGCTGCCACAACATCAAATCTTTCATGGACGCGGTCTGTCAGGTTGCCTTCCAAAATGGTGTACCGGGGCGGAGTAAAGCCGTTCAGCGCGCCGTTTTCCAGCGCTGTTTTCACGGCCAATGGGTCAATATCGACACCGACGGCGCGCTTGGCGCCGAGCAGCAGCGACGCAATGGAGAGAATTCCGCTGCCGCAGCCAAGGTCCAGCAGCTCTGTTTGCGGCGTAATGTAATTTTCCAGCGTTTCCAGGCACAGCCGGGTGGTTGCGTGCCCGCCCGTGCCGAACGCCATACCGGGGTCGATCTTCAGCACCGTGCGATGCTCCGGGTTTTTGTAATGCTCCCAGGTGGGGCAAACGGCAAGCCTTTTACCGGTTTCCAGCGGCTTAAAATACTGTTTCCATTCGTTGGCCCAATCTTCCTCGCTGATCGGCGAGCGGGAAATCTCTGCGCGGATTCCGGCCGCGCGGCAGCGCTCTTCCAGAAAAACAAGCGCCTCGGCAGGAGCGGCCTCCGGGCTGATATATACATGCACGATTCCGCAGCTGCGGTCCTTCCGGAGCAGTTCCTCGTCGATCAGGTCAATATGGGCAATTTCCATTGCCTCCTGCTCCAGATTGGAATAATCTTCGATGTAAATACCGTATGGCACGACCATCTGTGCGATCGCTTCGGTTTCTTCCAGGTCCTTTGTGGGGACCTTAACGGTGATCTCAGTCCATTCCATGATATCAGAATTCCTTTCGTCCTCGGATATAATAACCAAGCATGCAGCCAAGCAGCAGGCAAATGATCATGCCGCCGATATATGCAACATGAATGACCCATTCGGAAAAATCGGGTGCGTCCTCGTGAATGTGTTCCTCCTCGGAGGAAATATCAGCCTCCGAAGCCGCAGAGGAGGGGTTCGTCTCGCTGGAGAGATCCTCCTCTCCGGCAGAATCGACCGAGCTGTCAGATGTATTAACAGAGCTTCCGTCGCTTGATGTAGGGTGACCTGCGGCGGTGCTGCTATGTGCGGAGGAGGCGGCGGACTGTGAAGAGCCTCCGGTTACTGAAGAGCTTCCGGCTGCCTGGCGGGTAACGGTAATATTGTATTGCCTGGTCGCTCCGCTGGGCGCGGTGACCTTCACGATCACATAATTGATGCCGACCTTCAGGTTTTTGTTTCCGCTGACGGTAACCTTTGCATCGCTGTCAGTCGCTTTGGCGTTGACCGTCAGCGCAGTGACCGTGTTTGCCACGGTAGCGCTGTATTCCGTCACCGTAGCCGAAAACGCCCTGTTTAAGTCGGTCTCTGCAAAGGAAAGAGAAGCAAGGCTTGCCTTGGAGCCGGCCGTGGGCCGGCTGCTTGTAGCGGGAGGCTTGCTGCTTGCGGAAGCGGCCGCTTTTATGGTGACCTGTGCGGAGGAACCGGCAAGGGAAACAGAATTAGTATTGGCATCTGCCGCAATGTTGTTAGAGACGAAAATCTTTCCAATGCTGCCGACCGGCGCACTGCTTTTTACCTTCAGCGTCAGCCTGACCAGCGTTGCAGAGGCAGCGGCGGAGCTGCTGTCCCACGTAATAACAATGTTGTTGGACTGAGGCCCGATGGCGGTGGCGCTTACCACTGCGCAGCTGACAAGTTCAAATACGTCAGAAGAGTAGGAAACCGTTGTCTGCACGGCCATCAACGGCTTGGAGCTGGAAAAAGAAACGGTAGCGGTAACAGTGCTGCCCGGCGTAGGGCTGGAGCTGCTCAAGGCTACAGAAACCAGGTCAGAGGCGGCCTGTGCCTGCCGGGGGAACGCCGCAAAGCAGCAGAAAGCGAAAGAAAACAGGAGAGCGGCAATTTTTTTGAGTTGTCTGATTTTCATTGGAGACTCCTTGTAATTCTTATGAGATCGTAAGGGATCCGACGATGATTTTTCGCATCAGTGCAAGATCAATGACATTGATCACCGTATCGGACGGATCCTTTTTGTAAACGGCATTCAGATTGGCGGCGGAAAACTTGACGGGATCGAGCTGTATGGCGCCGACGATCTGCTTTCGTAAAATTGCAAGATCCAGCACATTGACAGTACCGTCGCCGTTTACGTCGCCGTATATCACGACGGTCAGCGTGTCAAGCACAGTTCCGACCGAGTTGATGAGCTGTACCTTCATTCCTGTAGAAAAATTTCCGGAGGCGGCAGCGCCGGAAGAATTCAAAACGCGGAGCGTACATCCGCTGCCGTCCAACAGGGCTTGTACTTTGGTAACGGGGGTGTTTGGTGCAATGCCGGAGAGATAATTTGTTGTCCGGTCAATTTTAGCGGATGAACCGGGCTTGACCGTTATCCTTGCGTCGGTAATAACGGAGCTGGAGCTGGCGGGCGGCAGAGAGGATGAAGAGCTGCTCCCCGATCCGGGATCCGGCTCGGATTTTTGGGTTCCGGTCACAACGTAGCAGCCGCGGTACAAAAGGTTTTTTATGCTTCCGGAAGCAGGGCTTCCTTCGGAAAGCTTCAGCCGGTTATTTTCGCAAAACAAAAACTGTAGCTTCTGCAGGGTTTCCAGAGCCACAAGACTGTCCACCTCATTATCGGTTAGATGCAGAACACGCAGAGAGCTCATGGAAGCAAGCGGAGTAACCGAAGAAATTCGGTTGCCGGACAAATCAAGCGTCGCCAGCTGCGTCAGCCCGGCCAAGGCCGAAAGGTCCGCAACGGAATTGTTTCGCAGAGAAAGATGCGTTAAATTTACTGCGGCCTCCAATCCGGTCAGGTCGGATATTTTTTTTCCGGACAGATCAAGCGTTGTGAGCGACTTCATATTGTCGGTCGTGATGCTGCCGGTGCCAAGTGCCGACTTCAGAGCAGACCGCAGGTTGGCGTCGTTTACGGTTACAGTACCCGCTGCGGCAGACGGCAGCAGCAGACTGCCTGCAAACAGCAGCACGGCGAACAGTACCCCAAGCAGACGGCGTGTGCGTTTGCGCTTCATTGTGGCTTCCCCCTTCGACAAAACTTACAGCGTGCAGAATCCGACCAATATATCAGTCAGTATACCACACATCGGGCATAAATTCAATGAAACGGGAAACGAAAAAGCAGGATCAGATTGGGTGAAAATAAACAATGATAAAATCACTGAAAAAATATTTACAAAATGAAAAAATATAGTACAATATATAAGAATGA
>JAHZES010000167.1 GCA_019421725.1 Clostridiales bacterium
TTCCCTTTTCCTCTGCGCTCCGCCTGCCAGGCAACTGCTGTTCTCTCTTTTTCAATTCACGCTCCGCCTGAGGAGGGCGCAGATAAATCGGAGACAGCTCGTCCGCAGACAAGGTCCGCTGTTGATTATACACCTCCTGCGCGGCAAGTGCAACACCACTGGCGCGCTGAAAACGCAAATGCGGCGGCGCAAGAGAAAATTGCGGGGCTTTGCTGCCAAAGCTTTCCCAGCAAAGCGCTGCGCCATCCCCGGTCAGGATCCACCTGCGCCCGTCGGCCGCCAGTTCTTCGCCAAGCCGCGCCGCCGCAATGGCACGGTCTTCACAAAGACGCGTCACCGCGCCGCCGTCTATCTCAAAGAGGGCGTTATAAACCTGTCCGCAGCGCGCATCCATAGCGCAGCAAATGTTTGCTTTCTGCCCGGTAAACAGGCATGCCATTGCCTCCAGTGTGGAAACCGGGACACACGGAACTCCTCCGTAAAAAGCCAGCCCCTTTACCAGAGAAACACCGATACGCACGCCGGTAAACGAACCGGGACCCACCGCAACCGCGTAACAGCCGATTTCCGCAAACGAAATCTGTGCGCAGCTCAATATCTGCTCTACCAAGGGAAGCAGCGTCTGGCTGTGCGTCAGCCCAACGTTGGTAAACGCTTCGCAGAGAAGCTTGCCGTCCTCCCACACTGCAGCCGACGCCGCTGATGCGGAGGATTCCACCGCCAGAATTTTCATACCGAAATCAAGCCCTTTCCTGCCGGTGCTCCGGCATTGTGATCCGAAAAACGCGGTCGTTTTCCGCTTCTCCACGCGAAATATCGATCCGAATCGGGTCTTCCAGCGCGCCGTCAATATTTTCGCTCCATTCTACAGCGAGGATACCCGTACCCAGATAGTCAAAAAAGCCGGTCGAGTACAAATCGTCCCACGTTTCCACCCGGTACATGTCAAAATGGAAAAGAGGCACTCTTCCGCCCCCATATTGATTGACCAGAGCAAAGGTCGGGCTGGAAACATCGTCCTTTACGCCAAGTCCTCGCGCAAGCCCGCGCACAAACGCCGTTTTTCCCATTCCAAGCCCACCGGAAAACGCCAGCACCTCGTCGCCTTTCAGCCGACCGGCCACTGCTTCGCCAAGCTGCTCAGTCTGCTCCGGCGAATGGGTCAGATATTCTTCCATCGTATTCTTTTGCCGTCCTTTCGCCGGTCTTTGCATGGTGATTACGCAAAAGAGCAGGGTCAGCCGGCGCTGACCCTGCAGATTCAGAACAGACCGGTAATTTTTTGTTCCTCATCAATACCGATACGCTCCGCCGCGGGCGCCTTGGGCAAGCCCGGCATCGTCATAATATTTCCTGCCAGCGCGACCACAAAGCCCGCGCCGTTGGAAAGGCGAACTTCCCGCACGGTGATCCGGAAGCCCTTTGGACGGCCCAGCAGAGCCGCATCGTCCGAAAGCGAATATTGGGTTTTGGCGATACAGACCGGCATTCCGCCGGCGCCGAGCGCCTCGATCTCGTCAAGGCTTCTTTTTGCCGCCGGCATAAAATCTACGTCGTCCGCACCGTAAATTTCTTTCGCAACCGTTTCAATCTTCTCGCAAAGCGTCATGCCGTCGGAATAAATCAGATGAAAATCGGACGGCTTTTCCGCTGCGGCGCAAACTTTTTCGGCAAGCTCCCGGCCGCCCTCGCCGCCCTTGGCGAATACCTCGGACAGCGCAAAATCCGCGCCGAGCGCGCGGCAGTAATTTTCAACATATTCCAGCTCCGCGTCGGAATCGCTTCCAAAGCGATTGATAGCCACAACCACCGGAACGCCGTACTTGTGCATGTTTTCAATATGTGCACCGAGGTTCACAATACCTTTTTCCAGCGCGGCAAGATTTTCGGCGCCAAGTTCCGCTTTGGGTACGCCGCCGTTGTATTTCAGCGCGCGCACCGTTGCCACAACCACAACGGCGCGGGGCTTCAGGCCCGCCAAACGGCATTTGATATCAAAGAATTTTTCTGCGCCGAGGTCGGAACCGAAGCCCGCCTCCGTAATGCAGTAATCGCCGAGCTTCAGCGCCAGCCGGGTTGCCCGAACAGAATTACAGCCATGCGCAATGTTTGCAAACGGCCCCCCGTGCATTAATACCGGGGTTCCCTCGAGCGTCTGAATCAAATTCGGCAGAATGGCCTCCTTCAGCAGCGCCGTCATCGCTCCGTCAGCCTTCAGATCAGAACAGTAAACCGGGTCTCCGTCAAACGTATAAGCTACCAAGATCCTTCCCAGACGCCGCTGCAGGTCTTCAAGGTCAGCAGCCAGGCAAAGGATTGCCATCACTTCGCTGGCGACGGTGATAATGAATCCGTCCTCGCGCGGAACACCGTTGATTTTGCCGCCAAGGCCAATAACGATGTTTCTCAGTGCGCGATCGTTCATATCCATACAGCGCTTGATCAGTATCCTTCGCGGATCGATCCGCAGGCTGTTGCCCTGCTGCAAGTGATTGTCCAGCATTGCGCAAAGCAGGTTGTTCGCCGCTGTGATCGCGTGCATATCACCGGTAAAGTGCAGATTCAGCTCCTCCATGGGAACCACCTGCGCATATCCGCCGCCGGCTGCCCCTCCCTTCACACCGAACACCGGGCCGAGCGACGGTTCCCGCAGCGCAACGACCGCCTTCTTTCCGATTTTCGCCATCGCTTCGCCAAGGCCTGCGGTCGTTGTGGTTTTCCCTTCTCCCGCAGGGGTGGGATTGATTGCCGTCACCAGAATCAGCTTGCCGTCCGGCCGGTCCTGCAGGCGGCGCATCAGTGAATCCTCCAGCTTGGCTTTGAAACGGCCAAACGGGATCCATTCCTCCTCACGGATTCCAAGTTCCTCCGCGATCTCACGGATTGGACGCATTGCGGTTTGCTGGGCAATTTCAATATCGCTGAGCATAGTCTCCCTCTTTCGTTCCGCTCCGAACTGCCGACAGCCTTCGCTGCTGCCAAAGCTCTGTTTCACTTTTACGGCAAAAAGCAGCCGCAGATAAAACGGTTTTTCATCGACAGCCGCCCGATACCCGGAGCATTTTTTTATAGTATACCATAAGAATTCAAATCTTCAAAGGTTTTTACTTGAACTGAAGTGGAAAAAATAATATAATACACATGTCGTCCACATGTCGTCATCAGTAGACTTTCATGCGCCCGTTGGGCAAAAAATAAAGGAGCGTTTGGCTTGACAAAGGTTCTAAAGAGCATCGGCCGCTATTTTAAACGCACAAACCTTCCTCTGTGGGTTGTGTGTATTATCACCTCATGTTACGGGGCTGCGCTTGTTTACAGCGCAACGCGCACAGGAGGAACCGGTCAGTTTAAAACACAGGTAATGGCCATTGCCATCGGCTACGTTGGCGCCATTGTCATCTCGCTGTTCGACTACAAGTCCATTGCAAAGCTTTGGCCGCTGATTGCCGTTTTCTGTATCGGCTTGATGGCATTGACATCTGTTTTTGGCATTACAGTAGCCGGAACCGACGACAAAGCCTGGATCCGCATCGGCGGGATCTCATTTCAGCCAAGCGAATTGGTTAAAATAGGATTCATTGTAACGCTTGCAAAGCATTTGGATGTTCTGCGGGAAAAGGAAAAGCTGAAATCGTTTTGGCAGATCATGCTGCTGTTTTGCCATGCGGCAATCCCGATGGGAATCATTCATCTGCAAGGAGACGACGGCGCAGTACTTGTCTTCTTGTTTATTTTTCTCGCCATGTGTTTCGGCGCGGGGGTGCAGCTGCGTTATTTTGCCGCATTTTTCGGTGCGGTAGCCGTTGCCGCACCGCTCGCCTGGAAATACGTTCTCAACAACGACCAGAAAACACGGTTCAAGATTTTGCTGGATCATTCTGCAGATCCCCAGGGATACGGCTATCAACAGGGTCAAGGCGAAATTTCCATCGGTTCCGGAATGTTTTCCGGCCGCGGTTATCTGCAGGGACCCCGCGTCACGGCAGGCATCGTACCAGAAGACCACAACGACTTTATTTATACCGTGGCGGGTGAGGAATTCGGATTTATTGGCTGTGTGGCGATTATGGTTTTGTTGGCGTCCATTTTGGGCCTTACGCTTTACATTGCCGCACGGGCGCGCGACCCGCTGGGAAAATACATTTGCTACGGCTTTTTCGGCATGATCGCCCTGCAGGCGGTGGAAAACATCGGAATGTGCCTTTATGTACTCCCGGTGGTAGGGATTACGCTGCCGTTTTTCAGCGCGGGCGGTTCTTCTGCAGCCTGCCTTTATTTCGGGATCGGGCTGGTTCAGTGTGTATATGCCAACCGCAATAACAAAATCACAGTCGGTATGCTTGCTGAAAACG
>JAHZES010000168.1 GCA_019421725.1 Clostridiales bacterium
TCTTTTCAGCCGCCTCGGTTCCTTGTTTTTTAGAACTGTTTTGCTACAGCTCCTTCTTTGGTGGAGGCGAGGGGAGTCGAACCCCTGTCCGAAAACCACTTGCCACAGCTTTCTCCGAGTGCAGTCAGTCTTTTGGGATTCCCCTCACACAGCGCCGGCAGACAGGCTCTGTGCTGCGGTAGTCTTTAGGTCATGACGGCGGGCAAGACAAACCGACGTTCACGTTCACCGCTCATCGACGCCTTCATCCGGGCCGCGGTGTTCCCGGCGAAGACGGCCGCCTAATTAGGCAGCAACAGCAACAGTATTGTTGTCGTTTAATTTTAAAGTTTGCGGATTTTAAAGTGTGTCCGCACCACTACTCGCTTACTGAAACTCACGATCCCCGTCGAAACCTTTACGCCCCCATATAAAACTTAGTGATTGCGCTCCTTTATGGCACGTTCGGCGTCGCGTTTTGCTTCGCGCCTCGCCATATCCTCGCGCTTGTCATAATTCTTTTTACCCTTGCAGACGCCAAGCTGCAATTTTACGCGCGACCCCTTAAAATAAAGCGATAAGGGAATCAGCGCATAGCCGTCCTGACGAACCAACCCAAACAAGCGCAGAATTTCGCGCTTGTGCAAAAGCAGCCGACGAACACGCATCGGGTCGCGGTTAAAAATATTCCCCTGCTCATAAGAGCTGATATGCATTCCGTTGACCATCATCTCGCCGTGGTCAACCTCGCACCAGGAGTCCTTCAGATTCACTCTGCCCTGCCGAATGGATTTTACCTCCGTTCCGCAAAGCTCGATCCCTGCCTCCAGACTTTCGATCACAAAATAGTCATGGTAGGCTTTTTTGTTTTGGGCAATGGTTTTCAACTCGGTTTTCACAAAAAAGCCCCCCTTGTTCCTTTCGTACCGATCCAGTTTATATTGTATCACAAATCCGCAAAAAAAACAAACGGATTCTGTCGTTAAAATTCGCCTCGTCCTTCCAGCGCACGGGTCAGCGTGACCTCGTCAGCGTACTCCAGATCTCCTCCTACCGGAATTCCGTACGCTAAACGCGTTACCTTAATATTCTTCGGCTTAATCAGCTTGGAAAGGTACATCGCGGTCAGCTCTCCTTCCACCGTGGCGTTTGTCGCCATGATGACCTCCTGAACACCGCCCTGATCGATCCGCTCCATCAGTTCCCGAATAAAAATATCGTCCGGACCAACGTCATGAATCGGCGAGATGGTTCCTCCTAATACATGATAAACCGCATGGAATTCTCCGGTTCGTTCCAGCGCAAAAACATCGCGCGGGTCTTCCACAACACAGATCACGGAGTGATCCCGTGTGTCGTCTGAACAAATGGAGCAAACTTCACTGTCGGTAAAATTTTTGCAGATTTTGCAGCGCTTGATCTGCTCATGTGCATCCAGAATTGTCTGAGCAAACTGCTGCGCTTTTTCCTTCGGCATCTGCAATACGTAATACGCCAGTCTCTGCGCTGTTTTGTGCCCGATCCCCGGCAGACGTTCAAACTGTTCCACCAATTTAGTCAGCGGCAAAACACTGTAAGCTGCCATTAAAACATCCCCGGAAAGTTCAGGCTGCCGGTAATCGCGTTCATTTTCGCTTCTTTATCCTCGGCTGCCTTGCGCAGCGCTCCGTTAACCGCAGCGACCACCAGATCCGCCAGCATGTCAACATCCTCCGGATCCACAACCTCCGGCTGCAGCTTTATGGAGCTGACCTCCATTTTTCCCGTTACAACGGCTTCCACCGCGTTACCCCCCGCCGTTGCAGAGTATTCGGTCTGCTCCAGCTCTTCGGTCAACGCACCCATCTGCTCCTGCATTTTCTGCGCCTGGCGCGCAATGGAATTCATATCGGCCGGGCCGCCGCCCATGCCCTTCGGCAATCTTGCTTTCATAAAAAGGCTCCTTTACTGTCAAATTTCAATCAGGCTTTATTTTCTTTCACCGGAATTCCCACTGCCTCCGCCATACCGGCCAGCGCTGCAAGGGGATCTTCGGTATCTTTTTCCGGGCTCTGCGCCGTTCGGTACGGACCAAGACGATAGGTTTTCCCGGTAACCGCCCGAATTGCCTCGCGCATTTTGTCCTTCTGATCCGGATTGTTGCGAAGCATTTCAAACGCCATGCTGTTCGGTGCATCGATCAATACAAAGTCACCCGAGCAAAAGGCTTTGGAATCGTCCAGAAACGCGCATAGCCCCGGCGAAAGCCTATGCAGCGCCTCTAAAACCTCCGGCCACTCCGCCATCGGCGCCGAGCTTTCAGCGCTTGGCAGTCCTTCTGCAGAGGGCTTTGGCGGGCGCTGAGGCTGGGGTCTTGCGGGTTGCTTTACGGCCGACGGAACGCCGTTTCTGACTGCCTGCTCCAGCTTTTCCAGCCGGTCGGCAATATTGTCCGGCAGCACAGGCGGCTTTTCACACATCCGAACCAATGTCATTTCCATTTCAACACGGCGGTTCGCTCCGCGCGCCATTGCCTCCAGACATTGCTGCAGCGCTTCCATTTTGCTCAGAATGGAAGTCAACGTAAAGCGATGCGCCTGCTGCTCTGCCTGCGCATATTCCTCGTCGCCGACCGTCATCAGGCCGCGCGGTTCTTTCACGGTTTTAAACAGCATCAGGTTCCGAAAATACGAGATCAGCTCCTCACAAAGACGCGCCATATCCTTGGACGCTTCATGCAGCCGATCGATATTTTGCAGTATCGCAGCGGTATCGCCATCGGCAATGGCGTCCGTCAACTGCAGCAGGTGTTCCCTGCCGGCAAGCCCGGCTGAATCAATGACCACCTGTTCGGTAACCTCTCTGCTGCGGCCAAAGCACTGGTCGAGCAGAGAAAGCGCGTCACGAAGCGCTCCGTCGGCAAGGCGCGCGATCATCAGCGCCGCCCCGTCGGTAATGGTTGCCTGCTCCTGTGAACAGACATATGCAAGCCGCTGCGCAATTGCTTCCGGCGCAATACGGTGAAAATCGAACCGCTGGCAGCGGGAAAGAATCGTCGCCGGCAGCTTATGGACCTCGGTCGTCGCTAAAATAAAGACCACGTGTGCAGGCGGCTCTTCCAATGTTTTCAGCAGCGCATTAAATGCGCCGATGGAAAGCATATGTACCTCATCAATAATGTACACGCGATAAACCGCCGCCGCGGGGGTAAAATTGACCTCCTCACGCAGCTCGCGGATAGAATCGACACCGTTATTGCTTGCCGCATCGATCTCCACGACATCGGTTACGGAACCGTTGTCGATCCCGCGGCAAAGCTCGCATTCGCCGCAGGGGTCTCCATTCTGCAGGTTCAGGCAATTGACCGCCTTGGCAAGAATTTTGGCACAGGTGGTTTTTCCTGTTCCGCGGGAACCCGTGAACAGATAAGCATGCGCAATCCTGCCGGCACTCAATTCATTTTGCAGCGTGACCGTGACCTGCGGCTGACCGACCACATCGGCAAACACCCGCGGGCGCCATTTACGGTAAAGCACCTGATACACCGAAACACGCCCCACCTTCGTTTCAGAATGAAAGAGCAAGACAGAAGCGCCGCCTGGCGCGGCATGCACACGGGCGTACGGACAAACAGACTGACTGCATCGCACAAAGCGTTCCGCTTAATGCTGCTCGGTTCCCCGCCTGACATGGTTCACAGGGCTTTGCCGTACAGGGCCCGCTCGTCCGCACTCCCGTATGCACGCTCGTTTCTGTCTTGCTCGTTGCGATGCATACAATATAATTTATTATACCCGATTCGCACGGGCCGTGTCAATAGAAAAAGTTTGTCTGTCTGGCCGCCTTTGCAGATTCGTCAATGATGCGCCGAACCCGCCTTCAGCAAATCCTGAGGGTCTTAATTTCATACGGCAGAACGGTGAGCGGAATTTCGTTTCCATGGGCCGGGATCGTCCGGAGCGGCTCTTCTAACAGATTGCATTCCTCCACTCTGGAAAACGGACGGCTCCAGCTCAGCGTCGCCTGTGTTCTGGCATTTTCGCTCTCATACATACGGACGATAACGCCGTTTCCGTCTTCGGCTCTCTTCACCGTTTCCACAATGACGTTCCTCACATTTACCGAGAGCAGAGAAAAGGCATCGCCCGGTCTGCCCCTGCCGACCGCGTAAGCAGGCTGATTAAGAAAATATGCCTGTGCCGCCGTTCCGGCATCCCGCCAGGTCTCCGCGTGCGGATAAAGCGCATAGGTGAACG
>JAHZES010000169.1 GCA_019421725.1 Clostridiales bacterium
ACAAGCAGACAAAATTTTGATGATATTGTCCGGAATAATGTAATAATAACAGTTTAGCTACCTTGTGAACATGACTTTTTTGCATATTGGCTATGCAAAATTATTAGTTTATAATCCTTTTACCCAAAATACGATGCAAAATCAAGGAATGTTGAGAATATGTTGCCAAGTATGGCTGCAAATTAGCGGAATTTTGCCAATCGTCTTTTGTGCACTTTTCCGTTTTACCGCAATCGCAACAGCAACCGGCACGAAAGCGCCCGCAGTTCTCAAGATTTTTCTGTACGATTATAGATTAGGTTTTTGTGACGATCCGGAAACGGGTATGCGCTTTTCAGCGGCAATCACTCCGACAGTCCTTGCTCCGCTTTGGCAAGGCTTTGGACAAACGCCTGTCCCGCTGCGGAAAGCGGCACATCCTTACGAAAAATAACGGAAAGGCGCGTTTTCAGATTAGGATTATTCAACGGACAAACCCGCATTTTTTCGTCCGAAACGATAGGAAGAATCGAAGCGGGTACGATCCCGACGCCGAGCCCGGCTTCGGCCAGGTAAACCGTTGTGCGCGCATCATCATTGATGCAGACCACTCGGGGACGACGGTTTGCGCGCTCAAATTCATCGCGCAGAATCTGCTCCCAACGGCGGTACAAAATCAACGGAGCATCTGCAAAATCGACAAGGCCGGGCTTCACCGGATCTTCTTTTGGAAAAAACTCCGATTCCCCCACCGCAATCATGCTTTCCTCCGCGAGGCTGACGCAAGCCAAATCCGGTGCGTTAAACGGAGTACGCACCAAAGCAAGTTCAATTTGCCCGGAGCGAACTTTTTCAATCAATCCGTAAGTATTGGACTCGATCAGCGCATAATTAATCTTGGGATAGGATCGATGAAAAGACAGCAGCCAAGCCGCAAAGACCGTGCTTCCCGCAGAAGAAACCGCACCGATATGCAGCGTTCCCGCAACACCGCTCTTAAAATCCTTCAGTTCTGTTTTAGCCGACGCACAAAGCCCCAAAATGGTCGTTGCCCGCTGGTACAGAACCTGTCCCGCTTCGGTCAGCCGGACGCTTCGGGTGCTGCGCTCCAGTAATACGCAGCCCAGCTCTTCCTCCAATTGGCGGATCTGCATGCTCAGCGGCGGCTGAGAAAGATTGAGCGCCTTGGCTGCTTTTGAAATGTTTCCTTCATTGACAATTGTCACAAAATATCTTAACTGACGAAGCTCCACCTGCTTTGCCCTCCCGATTCATGCCGCAGCTTAAACACCTTCGGTCCTGCAACACTTTTCCTTATTTATATTAATAGTATATAAATAACACACAAAACAAATATTTGCAATATATAATTAAATCCTTTATACTATAATCAATTGCTTTTATTCATCCGGCGCCGGGCAGAGCCTGGAGCCGGTTATCACACGGTGTTGGAGGGATTCTTTGAAAAAGCTTCTTATCTATTTAAAGACCTACACAAAAGAAAGTATTTTAGGGCCGCTGTTTAAACTGTTGGAGGCCGCGCTGGATCTGATCGTGCCGCTGGTCATCGCGGCGATCATCGACCACGGCATCGCCGGCTCCGACTACGGATACATTTCCAGAATGTGTCTGCTGCTCGTTGGGCTTGGCGTTATAGGGCTTGCCTTTTCCGTTACGGCGCAGTATTTTGCCGCAAAGGCTGCCGTCGGCTTTGTGACGGATGTTCGCTATTCGCTGTTTCGACATATTCAGTCGCTTTCGTATTCGGAAATGGATCGTCTGGGCACCTCAACGCTGATCACGCGCATGACCAGCGATATGAATCAGGTCCAAAACGGCGTTAATCTGACGCTCCGGCTGCTGCTTCGCTCCCCGTTCGTGGTGTTTGGCGCCATGGTGATGGCGTTTACCATCGACGTGCCCTCCGCCTGGATTTTTGCAGTTGCGATCCCCGCGCTTTCGGTCGTAGTATTCGGCATCATGCTGTGGTGCATTCCGCTGTACAAAAAGGTTCAGGCGCGGCTGGACGGCGTTCTGGGCATTACGCGTGAAAATCTGACCGGCGTGCGTGTGATCCGCGCCTTTTGCAAGGAAGAAGACGAAATCGACGAGTTCTCTGCCCGCAATCAGGCGCTTACAAAAACACAGAAATACGTAGGACGTATCTCTGCACTGATGAATCCCCTTACCTATATTATGATCAACCTGGCTATCGTCTGGCTGATCCAGACCGGCGCCGTCCGCGTGAATGCCGGCCTGCTGACACAGGGAGCCGTTGTAGCTCTTTACAATTATATGTCGCAGATCCTTATCGAGCTGGTCAAGCTTGCAAATCTGATTATCAATATCACAAAGTCGGTCGCCTGCGGAAACCGGATCCAATCCGTGTTTGAAATGCATTCCTCTTTGCCGGACGGCAGCCGAACCGAAGTCCCCTGCAGCGCCGAAAATGCCGTAGAGTTCAGAAACGTGGAGCTCTGCTACCAAAATGCGGGCAGCAGCTCTCTTTCCGAAGTCAACTTTTCGGTCCGCCACGGAGAAACCGTCGGCATTATTGGCGGCACCGGGTCCGGCAAATCCTCTTTAGTCAATCTGATCCCGCGATTTTATGAAGCATCCTCCGGCAGCGTTCTGGTAGACGGGGTCGATGTCCGCGAATACCGCCTGGACGCACTTCGCGGCAAGATCGGCATTGTTCCCCAGAAAGCGGTCCTGTTTCAGGGGACTATCCGCGACAATATGCTCTGGGGCAAAAAGGATGCTACTGATGATGAAATTATGGAAGCCGTTACCCTGGCGCAGGCCAAACAGGTTGTGGAAAGCAAAGGGGGACTGGATGCCGTTATTGAACAGGGCGGAAGAAATCTTTCCGGCGGACAAAGGCAGCGCTTTACCATTGCGCGCGCACTGGTGCGTAAGCCGGAAATTCTGATTTTGGACGACAGCGCCTCCGCGCTCGACTTTGCAACCGACGCCGCTCTTCGCAAAGCGATTCGCGGCATGAAAAACGGCCCGACGGTCTTTCTGGTTTCGCAGCGCGCCGCCTCCATTCAGCACGCAGACAAAATCGTGGTCCTCGACGACGGCAAAATCGCCGGCATCGGCAAACACGCCGACCTGCTGAAAAGCTGCGAGGTTTATCGTGAAATTTATGAATCACAGTTCAAAAAGGAGGCGAACTGAGATGGCAAACACCGCAAAGAAAAAAGTACCGGATAAAACGCTGCGCAAAGTACTGCACTATATTCGCCGTTATCGCGTCTTTTTGGTACTCTCCATCCTGCTGGCCGGCGCCACCGTTGCAGGAACGCTCTACGTACCCATCCTTGTCGGAAACGCCATCGACCGGATCGTTGCCCCCGGCGCAGTCGACTTTGGCGCGGTCGCGGCGATCCTGCTGCGAATCGGCATTGTGATCGGCATCACGGCGCTGCTGCAGTGGCTGATGAACTCCATTAACAACCGTATCACCTTTCATGTCATCCGCGATGTGCGCGACGAGGCATTCCGAAAAATTGAGATCCTTCCGCTGAGTTACCTGGATGCACACTCAAGCGGTGAGATTGTCAGCCGCGTCATTGCAGACGTCGATCAGTTTGCGGACGGGCTGCTGATGGGCTTTACCCAGCTCTTCACCGGCGTCGTCACCATATTGGGCACGCTGGCGTTCATGCTTTCAATCAATTGGAAAATTGCGCTTGTCGTAGTAGTCCTGACTCCGCTTTCGCTGTTTGTCGCCCGGTTCATTGCCCGCAAGACCTACCGAATGTTTCAGCTGCAGTCGGAAACCCGGGGCAAGCAAACTGCGCTCATTGATGAAATGATCGGCAACCAGAAGGTGGTTCAGGCCTTTTCACACGAATCCGAAAGCCTGGAGCAGTTTGATCTGATCAATCGCGATTTGCAGAAATGCTCGCTGCGCGCCACATTCTTTTCATCGCTGACCAATCCCACAACGCGGTTCGTCAACAACATTGTTTATGCCTGTGTTGCTCTTGCCGGCGCGCTGGCTGTGCTGGGCGGATGGTTTTCTGTCGGCGCCGCCTTTACCGTCGGCAGCCTGAGCTGTCTTTTAAGCTATGCCAACCAATACACCAAACCGTTCAATGAAATTTCGGGCGTAGTGACCGAGCTGCAGAATGCATTGGCCTGCGCCGCGCGAATTTTTGAACTGATTGAGGAAACACCGCAGATTCCCGACGCACCCGACGCT
>JAHZES010000170.1:0-1001 GCA_019421725.1 Clostridiales bacterium
CCTCTGCCCACATCGGCGTGCCGAGCCACTCCTCGGCATTGAGGTAGAGCTTGGACTGCAACGGCGGCGACCACGGCTATCCGTTTGCAACCAACTTCAATCCGGAAATCAATCTTCGTGAAGTCTCTGCAAACGGAAGCTACTGGGAAAACGGACACTGGGTCGAAACCAAGCCGATGGAAATCAAACGCGAATACAACTTCCCGCAGGTCGGCCAAAAGGATATGTACCTGCTGCACCATGAAGAAATTGAATCTTTGGCCAAGAACATTCCCGGCGTGCGGCGCATACGCTTTTTTATGACGTTTGGTCAAAGTTACCTGATGCATATGAAATGCCTGGAAAACGTTGGGATGCTTTCTACAAGCCCTGTTTTGTTTGAGGGGCACGAGATCGTCCCGATCCAGTTTCTGAAGGCTCTCCTGCCCGACCCCGCCTCTCTGGGTCCGCGCACCGTCGGCAAAACGAACATTGGCTGTATTTTCACCGGAATAAAGGACGGAAAAGAAAAAACCGTTTATATTTACAATGTCTGTGACCATCAGGAATGTTACCGCGAGCTTGGAAGCCAGGCCATCAGCTACACCACCGGCGTTCCGGCCATGATCGGTACAGCGCTGGTCGTCAGCGGAATCTGGAACAAAAAAGGTGTGTTTAATCTGGAGGAGTTTGATCCTGATCCGTATATGGATCTGCTCAACCGCTTCGGCCTGCCGTGGGTTGTCGACGAAAACCCTGCAACTGTGGAATAAGTTAGGGGAACAACCGCATGAAAATACAGGAGCTTTCCACCCCGGTTTATCTGGTCGATGAAGCAAAGCTGAAAAAAAATCTTGCTGTTTTACAGAATGTCCAACAGCGTACCGGGTGCAAAATTTTGCTGGCACAAAAGGCATTTTCCATGTTCTGTGTTTATCCTCTGATTCGGCAATATCTTGCCGGTGCAACAGCCAGCGGATTGTATGAGGCGAAGCTTGCGCATGAGGAAATGGGCGGAGAAA
>JAHZES010000170.1:1033-3816 GCA_019421725.1 Clostridiales bacterium
GACCACATCAGCTTCAATTCTATCTCCCAGCTGGAGCGCCACCGTCTGGTATGGGAGGCCTCCTCCGTAAGCGTGGGGCTGCGGATTAACCCCGAACACTCCACGCAGGAGGGCCACGCCATCTACGACCCATGCGCTCCCCGTTCAAGACTTGGTATTACGCGGGCAAACTTTCCGGACGACCTTCCCCGCGGCGTAGAAGGCCTGCATTTTCACACGCTCTGCGAGCAGGACGCCGCGCCTCTGGTTGAAACCTTTGCCGCAGCCGAAAAAAATTTTGGACGCTTTTTTTCCAAACTAAAATGGATCAATCTCGGCGGCGGACATCATATTACCCGCCCGGGGTATGATATTGCCGCTTTGGAAGGGTTGATCCTCCGCATTCGGGAACAATACGGCGTCGAGGTTTATCTTGAGCCCGGGGAAGCCGTTGCGCTGAACGCCGGGTACCTGATCACTACTGTATTGGACATTGTTCAAAACGATATCCCCATTTTGATTTTGGATACATCCGCTGCATGCCATATGCCAGATGTACTGGAAATGCCATATCGGCCTCCGCTGAAAAATTCCGGCGCCCCCGGAGAAAAGGCCGTTACCTGCAGGCTTTCTTCACGCACCTGCCTCGCGGGAGACGTAATCGGCGATTACAGCTTTGACCAAATGCCCAACATCGGCGACCGTCTGGTTTTTGAGGACATGGCAATTTACTCGATGGTAAAAAACAACACCTTTAACGGAATGCCGTTGCCGGACCTTGCACTATTGCAGGAAAATGGCAGCTGCAAAACGATTCGCCATTTTGGCTATCGCGATTTTAAGGAGCGACTTTCCTGATGACGCTGCATACCATACCAAAAAACGACAGATTCTACATGCCTGCCGAATTTTCGCCGCATCAGGCTACCGTACTGATCTGGCCGGTTCGGCCCGGGAGCTGGGGGAAGGACCCAAGGGCTGCTCAGACAGCATTTTTAAAAGTGATTCAAACCATTGCACAAAGCGAAACGGTTTATCTTCTTGCCGATGCGGCGCATTATGAAGAAGCAAAGGCCGCTGCCGGCGCGTTCGCCTCTGTTCTTTGTATGGAAAACAACGATGCATGGGCACGCGACACCGCACCGACCTTTGTTACGGACGGCACACACGTTCGGGGAATCAGCTGGCGCTTTAACGCCTGGGGCGGAGCCGTAGACGGTCTGTATGCACACTGGGAAGCCGACGATGCGCTTGCCGAAAAGCTATGCGCTTCTCTGTGTTTTTCCTGCTACGATGCCGGCGATTTCGTTCTGGAGGGTGGTTCAATCCATTCGGACGGTGAAGGAACGCTGATGGTAACCGAAGCCTGTCTGCTCAGCGCCGGGCGCAACCCGGAATTGACCCGTGCCGAAATTGAGGAGCGTCTTTGCTCGTACCTCGGCGCAGAAAAGGTTCTCTGGCTTCCCCGCGGGATCTATAACGACGAGACTAACGAACATGTGGACAACATCTGCGCTTTTCTTGCGCCCGGAGAAGTTGTTCTGGCATGGACAAATTGCCGGAGCGACCCGCAATATGCGCTTTCCGCCGCATCTTTGGAATACCTGCAGCAGCAAACCGACGCCAAAGGGCGTCGGCTGAAAATTCATCTGCTGCCGATCCCCGATGTTCCGGTATGCTGCAGCGCTGAGGATTGCGCTGCCTTTTCCTTTGAACCGGGGGAAGACACGCGTGAACCGGGGGAACGGTTGGCGGCAAGCTATGTTAATTTCTACTTTTCTAACGACGCTGTCTTGCTGCCGCAGTTCGGCGGTGAGAATCTTTACAGCGACCGGCGCGCGGTTGAAATTATGACTGAGCTTTGCCCCGACCGCCGAATTGTCCCGATCGACGCGCACGCAATTTTGCAGGGCGGCGGAAACATTCACTGCATCACTCAGCAGATCCCCAAGGGAAAAGCCGATAACATGCCAAATTGATGATCTGCCGCTACTCTTTTAAAAACGAATACCGGCTCAAAACGGTGACCGGGCAAAAGGAACGATGATTATGACAAGCAAAACGACCGTATCGGTCATTCAAATGTGTTGTGTTGAGGAACCCCGCAAAAATCTGGACACCGCTGAACGTCTGGTGCGAAAAGCCGCGGAGAGCGGCGCCCAGATCATTCTGCTGCCGGAGCTGTTTGAACGATTCTATTTTTGCCAGCAACGCCGGTATGACTTTTACGATTTTGCAAAGCCTGCTGCAGAGAACGAAGCCGTCAGGCGTTTTTCCTCTGTTGCAAAGGAGCTCGGTACCGTAATTCCCGTCAGCTTCTTTGAACGGGACGGAAACTGCCTTTATAATTCTGCCGCAATGATCGATGCAGACGGAAAACTGCTCGGAGTTTACCGAAAAACGCACATTCCGGATGACCACTATTATCAGGAAAAGTTTTATTTTTCTCCGGGAAACACCGGATTCCGCATTTGGGACACGTCCTTTGGAAAAATCGGCATCGGCATATGCTGGGATCAATGGTTTCCCGAAACCGCACGCTGTCTGGCTCTTGGAGGCGCTGACCTGCTGCTTTACCCCACGGCAATCGGCAGTGAACCGATTTTGGGTTGCGACAGCGTCGGCCATTGGCAGCGCACGATGCAGGGACATGCTGCTGCCAATGTTTTACCTGTTGCCGCTGCCAACCGTTTTGGCACCGAAACGGTTTCCCCCTGCGAAGCAAACGGCGAGCAATGCTCCTCTCTTTGCTTTTACGGAAGCAGCTTTCTCACTGACGAAACGGGCGCTGTGCTTTGCCAGGC
>JAHZES010000170.1:3826-4182 GCA_019421725.1 Clostridiales bacterium
CGCAGCGGAGAAGCCGTGCTGACAGCCTGCTACGATTTTTCGGAAATTCGTTCGGAACGGCTTTCCTGGGGATTGTTCCGCGATCGCCGTCCGGAATGCTACGGCGAAATCTGCAAATAGACAGAAAGGAATTGTCATGAAATCCAGAAGCGAGCTTGCCGTTGAAAAACGGGAAAATGGTTATAACTGCGCACAGGCTATTGCCTGCACCTATTGCGACCTGGTCGGCATGGACGAAGTCACGCTTTTCAAGCTAACGGAGGCTTTGGGCGGCGGAATGGGAAATGCGGAAGGCACCTGCGGCGCGATCATCGGCGCCTGCATCCTTGCCGGATTGGTAAACAGCAGCGGAAATT
>JAHZES010000017.1 GCA_019421725.1 Clostridiales bacterium
CGACAACTTCCCGAAGTACGTTGTTTCTCTCGATGAGTTCGATATGAGCCGAAATGGGATCAAGCACCGGAACATCCGCGATTTCCTCTTAGCTGCGGAATGGAACTGAACACGAAGTCCGGCATCACGTCAGACGACATGGTGTTGGGCTTCTTTTCGGTAAATTTAAAAAAATAGCTTGAGAGACGGTAAGCGGTCTGCTATAATTCTTTAGTAATGAAGAATACAGGGAGATGTAGAGATATATGAAATTAGGTATCGTGGGTCTGCCGAATGTCGGTAAAAGCACGCTGTTTAATGCGATCACCAACGCGGGTGCGCAGTCCGCAAATTACCCGTTCTGTACGATCGAGCCGAACATCGGAGTCGTTGCGGTGCCGGATGAACGCCTCGACCGTCTGGCGGAGCTGTATCATCCGGAAAAATACACGCCGGCGACGATTGAGTTTGTCGACATTGCCGGTCTGGTGCGCGGCGCCAGCAAAGGCGAGGGTCTTGGCAACAAGTTTTTAGCCAACATCCGCGAGGTAGATGCCATTGTTCATGTGGTGCGCTGCTTTGAAAACGACGATATCGTCCATGTGGACGGCAGCATCGACCCGGCGAGAGATATTGAGACCATTAATCTGGAGCTTGGACTGTCAGATCTGGAGATGATCGAGCGCCGCATTGATAAAACACAAAAACTGCTTAAAGGCGATAAAAGCTATCAGGCCGAGCTGGAGCTGCTGAAGCGTGTGCGTGACGCCCTAAACGAGGGTAAGCCGGCGCGTTCAGTTTCCTGCAGCGAGGAGGAGGCCGCCATCCTTTCGTCGATCGCGCTGCTGACGAACAAACCGGTAATTTATGCGGCAAATCTCAGTGAATCGGATTTTTCCAACGGAGTTGCGAAGAACCCCGGCCTTGCCGTTGTGGAAAAAATTGCGGCGGAGGAGCATGCGGCTGTGCTGCCGATCTGCGCTGAGATCGAAGCTGAAATTTCCGGTATGGAGCCGGAGGAGAAGGCAGTTTTCCTGGAAGATATGGGACTGAAGGAATCCGGTCTCGACCGTTTGATTAAAGAATGCTACAGCCTGCTTGGGCTGATCTCTTACCTGACGGCGGGCCCGCAGGAGGTGCGCGCGTGGACGATTACCCGCGGAACCAGAGCGCCGCAGGCCGCCGGGAAGATCCACACGGATTTTGAACGGGGCTTTATCCGCGCAGAAGTGGTAGCGTATAACGACCTTATGGCCTGCGGAACCATGGCAGCAGCAAAGGAAAAAGGATTAGTCCGCTCCGAAGGCAAGGAATATGTCATGCAGGACGGCGATGTGGTTTTGTTCCGCTTTAATGTGTAATGCGCGGAGCGACCCTTTTCAAACAGAATAAAATCCGAATTAACAAAAGCGCGGAATCGACCTTTGAAATAAGGAAGATCCCGCGCTTTTTTCGAAACACATTACAAATAAGGATTGTTTTCCGGTTCTGCGGCGGCCGGAGCGTTCTGCAGAACGGCAACCTCTTCGTCACTGATAGGGTACAGGCGATTGAATACCAGATCAAACTGCTCTAAAGCATAGTCCAGCTGCTCCCTGGTATGGGTGGAGGTGTAGCTGGTACGCAGAATGCTTTGCCCTTTGACCACGGCGGGCGAGACCACCGGATTAACAAATACGCCGTGATCCAGCAGCGCCCGGGTAATCAGGAACGTGCGATCGTCGTCATAGGTATTGACCGGAATGATCGGAGCGATGCTTTCGCCGTGCGGAATTCCGAGTCGGCGAAATCCCTGCCGCATATACTCGGCGTTTTCCTGTACACGGGCAACGCGTTCGGGTTCCTGCTGCAGAATGTGCAGCGCCTCAATGGCAGAAGCTACGTTTGCACCCGGCATCGAAGCGGCGAAGATAAACGGACGCGAGGTATGGCGCGCAAATTCAATCACCTTTTCCCGGCTGGCGAAGAACCCGCCGAGGCTTGCAAAGGATTTGCTGAAGGTTCCCATTAAAATATCGATCTTATCCTCCAGGCCGAAATATTCGCCGACGCCGCGGCCGTGCTTGCCCAGTGTCCCGATGCCGTGTGAATCGTCCACCATAACGCGGGCATGGTACTTTTCCGCCAGCCTTGTGATGTTCGGCAGATCGGCAAGGTCGCCTTCCATGGAAAATACGCCGTCCACAACGATCAGCTTGCCGCGATTTTCCGGGCATTTGGCCAGCAGCTCCTCCAGCTGTTCCATGTTATTGTGGTCGTATTTCAACAGCTTGCCAAAGCTCAGGCGTGCGCCGTCGATCAGGGAGGCATGATTCGTCCGGTCAAAAAACATGACGTCATGACGCCCCACCACCGACGAAAGAATTCCCAGGTTTGTCTGAAACCCGGAGGGAAAGGTCATAACGGCTTCTTTCCCGAAAAAATGTGCCAGCTCCTGCTCCAGCTGTGTGTGCAGCGAAAGCGTGCCATTGAGAAAACGGGAACCGGAGCAGCCGCTGCCAAAGCGGCCGGCAGCCTGCTGCGCGGCGGCGATCACACGGTCGTCGCTTGTCAGGCCAAGGTAGTTGTTGGAACCGAGCATGATGGTGCGGTGGCCGTCCATCTGCACCTCCGAGTGCTGGCGGGATGTAATTTCATGAAAATAAGGATACAGCCCTTTGGCTTTGCAGTCGTCAACAAGCTTAAAATCGTAACATTTATCAAACAGATCCAAAAAAATTCCCCCTTCATTTTGTGTGGCGGCTGTGCGGCGATATGACGCTCTGCCGAAGATCAAGGAAAGCACAGGGCCTGCGCTTTTTTTAACAATAACCGCTTTCCCGGCAAAAGTCAATATTATTTCAAAAAATTTAAATATATAATTCAAAATATTGAAATAACATGTGCAGCTGACGAAGGATTGGCCTGCTTGCTTTCTGTGGAAGGCAGAAATTCCTTGCAGCCGCAAAAAAGAAGCCGGGAGCGGACGTTGAAAAGAGACGGGCGTCATGTGTTTCTGCCGGAAAATGAACGCCGGAGCGGATAAAAAAACAGAGGATTTCTGCATCAGATAAATAATTTCAAACGGGCAAAAAACTTAGTGCGAAAGCATTGAAAAGTGTGGAAAAGTGTGGTATCCTCTGTGTATTTCAATGGGAAGGGAGGCGTGTCCGGTGTAGAAGCCTGCGGCGTTTTGCTGCAACCATGAATACACAGAAAGAAGAAAGACGAGAGGGATATTGCGGCAGCGGCGGCAATATCAACGAAAGAGGTGATTTTTCCTCATGCAGCGAATGAAATGGGTCTGGACGCATATGACAGGGCACAAGTGGCAGCTGTACGTCGGGTATTTTTGCGCGATCGTTTTTCCCGCCACGCAGCTGATCAATCCGCAGATCTCTGCGGTGTTGATCGACCGTGGCCTGAAGGGCGGCGAAACGGAGCTGATTGTTCCGCTTGTGCTGATTATGTGCGGTATTACGTTTGTACGGTGCGTGATCGGTTATCTGATGATCGTCATGTGCGATTATGCCAGCCAGGGTGTGGTATTCAACCTGCGCACCCGGTTTTACCGTAATCTGCAGCAAAAGGACATGAAATTTTACGATACTTACCGTACCGGCGACCTGATGACGGCATTGACGAGCGATATTGATATGGTGCGGCACAACGTGGCATACGTCTGGCGGCAGATGATCCGCGGGCCGGTCCTGTTTTTGTGCACGATCGTCTATTTTTTTACCATCAGCTGGAAATATACCCTTGCGCTGCTGGTGGTTGCGCCGTTCATTGTGATCATTTTGCGGAGGTATTCCAAAAAGGTGCGCCCGATTTACATTGAACTGCGCGAAAAACTTTCAAGGCTGAGCACCAATGCGCAGGAAAATATTGACGGAAACAAGGTTGTCAAGGCGTTTGCCAATGAAGAGTTCGAAATCAGCCAGTTCCGCAGCAAAAACAGTGATTATGTGGCACAGAACCTGACGGCCGTGAATGCATGGCTCAGGGTTTTCCCGTATGTGGAAAGCCTTTCACAGTCCATGACGGTCACCAGTCTGCTGGCGGGCGGTCTGCTGATGATCAGCGGGGAGATGAGCGCGGGTCAGTTTTGGGCCTGCAATTCGATGATTTGGGCAATATCCGATCCGCTGCGTGAGCTGGGCGCCCTACTGAACGATTTTCAGCGGTTTGTGGCGTCCTCGGATCGGCTGATCGCGATCCAAAGCTATCGTCCCTCTATTCGGAATCCCGAAAATCCCGAAACGGCGGGCGGGGAGTGCCGGGCGCAGGGCAGAGTGGAATTCCGGAACGTTACATTCCGGTTCGGTAAGGTCAGCGTGATGGAAAACGTCAGCTTTACGGCGGAGCCGGGGCAGACGGTGGCTATCATGGGTGAGACGGGTACCGGAAAAACGACCATCACAAATTTGATTTCCCGCTTTTATGATGTGAAGGACGGCGCGGTGCTGGTGGACGGCGTGGATGTGCGCAGATGGGATCTGCGCGCACTGCGGAAAAATATCGGCATGGCGACGCAGGACGTATTCCTGTTTTCCGATACGATCGACGGGAACATTGCATACGGAGACCCTGACCTGCCGGAGGAGGATGTGCACGATTTTGCACGGCGCGCAGCGGCGGCGGAATTCATTGAAAAAATGCCGGACGGCTACGAGACCATTATCGGAGAGCGCGGCATGGGGCTTTCTGGCGGGCAGAAGCAGCGCATTGCGCTGGCCCGCGCGCTGGCGCTGAAGCCGTCGATCCTGATTCTGGACGATACGACCTCCGCGGTGGATATGGAAACGGAAAAGTATATTCAGCAGCAGCTTGCCGAGCTGCCGTTTTCCTGTACCAAATTCATTATTGCGCAGCGGATTTCCTCGGTACGCCACGCCGATCAGATTTTGATTCTGCACGACGGAAAAATTGCCGAGCAGGGAACTCACGAGGAGCTGCTTGCAAAACGCGGCTACTATTATGACATCTACCGAATTCAGCAGGGTCTGCAGAAAGGGGTGGACGCCTGATGGCTCGCAACAGGTATGACATTGACGAAACACTGGAGACCCCGTTTAATTTCGGGCATTTCCGCCGCAGCCTGAAGTATGTGAAAAAGCACGCGCGCACAATGATCCTTGCGCTGATCCTGAGCGCAACGGGCGTGCTGTTTTCGCTGCTGACGCCCATCATTGTCCAATACGCGCTCGACGTTTCCATTCCCGCAAGGAACGCCGCCCAGCTTCTGCTGCTTTGTCTGGCGCTGGCGGCGTGTATTGTGGCAAACATTATTCTGGTCAAAAAGCGCTCCGAAATGATGGCGCGCGTTGGGCAGGAAATTATTTACGACATCCGCATGGATCTGTTCGAGCACCTGCAGAAGCTGCCGTTTACCTATTATGACGACCGCCCGCACGGCAAGATCCTGGTGCGCGTGGTGCAGTATGTCAATAATGTTTCGGATATGCTTTCCAACGGCATTATCAACTTTATTCTCGAGATCTTCAACATCCTTTTTATCACGGTGTTCATGCTGGCAACGCACCTGACGCTCGGTCTCGTCATTCTGGCAGGGCTGCCGGTGCTGGTGGCGGTGTTCTTTTCCATTAAACCGGCGCAGCGCCGCGCCTGGCAGCAGGTCTCCAACAAAAACTCCAATCTGAACGCTTACCTGCAGGAGAGCATCAACGGTATGCGCGTAACGCAGATCTTTACGCGCGAGGATGTGAACTACGGTATTTTTGAACGCCTGGCGCAAAATGCGCGCAAGGCGTGGATGAAAGCGGTCTACATCTCCAACCTGATGTGGGTCAGCGTGGATAATATTTCGCAGATCGTTACCAGCCTGCTTTACGTGGTGGGCGTGCTGGTTTGCCGGCCGGCGATCTCGTTCGGTACGCTGTACGCGATGAGCAATTATTCCAGCCGGTTCTGGCAGCCGATCGCAAGCCTTGCGAATATCTACAACAACTTTATGAACACCATCGCTTATCTGGAACGCATTTTTGAAGCAATGGATGAGCCTGTCGTGATCGACGATGCGCCGGATGCGCAGGAGCTGCCGGAGATTCGCGGCAGAGTAGAATTCCGCAACGTCACGTTCGGTTATGAGCCGGGGAAAGAAATTTTGAAAAACCTCAGCTTTACCATTGAACCCGGGCAGAGCGTTGCGCTGGTTGGCCCCACGGGAGCCGGCAAGAGCACGATCGTTAACCTGATCTCCCGCTTTTACGACGTTCAGGGCGGCGCGGTGCTGGTGGACGGCCACGATGTTTCCAAGGTAACGATCCATTCCCTGCGCAGCCAGATGGGCATCATGCTGCAGGACAGCTTCATCTTTTCCGGAACGATCGCCGACAATGTGCGCTACGGCCGGCTGGATGCTACGCTGCCCGAGATCGAGGCCGCCTGCCACGTGGTGCACGCCGACGAATTTATCGGCGAGATGAAGGAGGGCTACGATACCGAGGTCAAGGAGCGCGGCGGAAGACTTTCGCAGGGACAAAAGCAGCTGCTTGCCTTTGCGCGCACGATTATTTCCGCCCCGAAAATTCTGATCCTTGACGAAGCAACCTCCGCCATTGATACCAAAACCGAACAGTACGTTCAGGAGGGCATTGCGCACTTGTTAAAGGGACGAACCAGCTTTATTATTGCGCACCGGCTTTCCACCATCCGTGACTGCGACAGGATCATGTACGTCTCCAATCAGACCGTTACGGAATACGGCACGCACGACGAGCTAATGGCTAAAAAAGGAGATTACTACAAGCTCTATACCGCTCAGCTGGCCGAAAGCGACTGATGGACGACGGCTCGCAGCAGCAAACAGAAGCGCCCGGCAAGGCCTGCAAAAGCCTTGCCGGGCGCTTTTACTGTTGGGGTCGTAAAGTCCCTCGGGCAGCCGGGTTACTTTTTGAGCGACGAAATAAACGCTTCGATGCGGTCAAACGCTTTTTCAATATGGTCAAGCGAATAGGAATACGAAACGCGGGCAAAGCCCTCGCCGCCGGCGCCAAAGGCCGAGCCGGGAATAATGGCAACGTGAAATTCGTGCAGCAGGCGCGCGCAGAACTCCTCGGAGGAAAGGCCGAAGGAGCGAAGGTCCGGAAAAACATAAAACGCGCCCTCCGGTGCAAAGCAGGGCATTCCGATCTCCGCGCAGCGGGAGACGATATAGCTGCGGCGCTTGTCATATTCCGCGCGCATGGCTTCAATGTCGGTATCTCCGTTGCGCAGCGCTTCAATGGCGGCGTTTTGCGTGATGGAGGAGGCGCACATAATACCGAACTGATGGATCTTTGTCATTGCGCCGATCACGTCTGCCGGGCCGAGCGCATAGCCGAGCCGCCAGCCGGTCATGGAATACGCCTTGGAAAAGCCGCTGACAATGACCGAGTGCTCGCGCATGCCGTCGATGGCGGCAAAGGAAACGTGGCGCTCCGTGCCGTAGGTCAGCTCGGCGTAAATTTCGTCGGAAAGAACCATGATGTCGGTTCCGCGGATCACGTCCGCAACGGCTTCCAGATCCTTGCGGCGCATTACGGCGCCGGTCGGATTATTCGGGTAAGAAAGGATCAGCAGTTTGGTTTTTGGCGTGATCGCCTTGCGAAGGGCTTCGGCGGTCAGGCGAAAGCCGTCCTCGGCTTTGGTTTCCACCGTGACCGGAACGCCGCCGGCAAGCTGAGTCAACGGTTCGTAACAAACAAAGCAGGGCTGCGGAATAATGACCTCGTCGCCCGGAGCGACCATGGAGCGGATGCAGGCGTCGATGGCTTCAGAGCCGCCCGCCGTCATCAGAATCTCGCTTGCGGCGTCGTATGTAACGCCAAAGCGGCGGCTGAAATATTTTGAAACCTCTTCGCGAAGCTCCAAAAAGCCGCGGTTTGGCGAATAGAAGGTTTTGCCCTGTTCAATGGAAGCGATGCCTGCGTGGCCGATATGCTCCGGCGTGTGAAAATCCGGCTCGCCAATGCCCAGGGAGATCACGTCGTCCATCTGGTTTGCAAGATCGAAGAAACGGCGGATCCCGGACGGCTTTACCTCTTGTACAGTTTTGGTTAAAATTTTGCTGTAATCCATCATGGAGCATCTCCTTGTACGGTCAATTTGAAGAACGCCCGGAAAAGCGGACGTGCATTTTTGGTGTAACCGAATCGTTACTTTTTTGTTCTGCTGCTATTATAGCGCGTTGAGAGAGAATTGGAAGAGAACGCAGAAAAAAACGTTTTTAAAAAAGTATTTTGCAGACAGAGTATTTTCAAAAAGCTTTTTCCCCCGTTTTTTGCAATTAAATTTTGTAAAAACATCCGCCATTTTCAAACGTGCAGAAAAGGAACGTAAACGGTTACAATTCTGTTATTTTTATTGACGAATCCTTTAAGGGGAAGTAAAATGAAAACAGATGTTCCCCAAAGATTTGCTGCGACAGGAGGTCTTCCCATGCGACGATTCCTTTGCGCCTGCGCGTTTGCGCTGACCGGGGCGCTGCTAACGGCGGGGTGCGGTGCAGCGGACCCTGTTTCAAGTGAGCCGGAGTCGGTTTTTGCGGCGGCCGCCAGCTCCATGCTGGCCTCTTCGGCAGAAAGTGAACAGGAGCCGGTTTATCCGCAGCCGTACACTGCCTTGACCGGAACGCTGGAGCAGCCGCTTGCAACCGACTTATACGGCTACTTTGATCCCCTGCTGGGCGATAATTTAGGGTATCTGAACATAGACGGCGCGGTCGTTTGGAACACGACCACAGACGCTTCGCGGGATGCGGTGGCGGAATACCGGCAGGAGCATCCGTGGGTGGATACCGAACAGAAGATCAGCACGTTTTTCGGCAACGGCAGCTGCGCCGTGGCCGCGGGAAAGATTCTGGGGCACGGGGAGTCCTGGTGGGACACAGAGAAGAGTTCCGTCGGACGGCTGATCGCGGACTGGAGCGACGTTACCTTTTTGCTGTACGACAAAACGCTTGTAAACAGCGGCATACCGCTGGCAATGACCTTTGGCGGCACTCTTTACGGAGTGGAGCTGAAGGAACAAAGCGGCCAGAGGACCGCTTTTCAAAGTTTTTCGCTGCAGACGAACGGCTTTGTGACGGGAATTATGGAAATACAGCGGTATCAGGAATCGGGCTGCGATTACGGGATGCTGACGTACCTGACAGCCAAAGGAACGCTGAAGGCGGTCCGATTTCCGCTTGCGTTGGGACTGAACACGGAGTCGATTGAAAAAGTGATGCAGGGCGGCGACGGAGAAGCGGCGCTGCCGCTGCAGGACTATGCGGCGTACGACGGCGTGGCTGCCGTTGAGGGCGCGGGCTTTACACTTCCCGGCGGTACGGTGGGTGTGAAGCTGATCTTAAAAAAGGACGGGACGCTGCTTTGCGACGACGGCATGGGAAACGTGCGCGCAGTGGCGCACCGGATTGTAAAAATGGCCGGGAACGGGCTGTTGAACCCGGAATACGGTGCGGGCGACGGGAAATTGCTGATCGACGAGGAAAACCGCGTGATCCGGCTCGGCGTCTTTGCGCTGGGATCCCAATGCGGCTTCACGATGGAAACGGTCGGTTTCTGCAGGGATTGGACCGGGATCGTATCGGTGCAGCGGGGATATGCCGTGAAAGCCGACGGAACGGTGGAGAAGGTTGACCGGACCGGAGACGCCGGCAAAACCTTTTTTGAAGATATTACGGACATTCAAAAGCCGCAGCCATAAAAAACGGCCTCTGCTGTTGTTTGCAGCAGGGGCCGTTTCCGGTGGAGCATATGGGAGAAATTTTACTTTACAAGCTGATTTAATTCCGCTTTAAAGGCGTTGACGTTCCAGCCGGAATATTTTGCAAATACCGGATAAACGTCCATCATGGACATCAGAACATCGTTTTCGGTCAGATAGTAGTTTTCGGGGAGATAGGAACGGTAGGTGTTCTCAACGGCTTCGTTTGTTTCTGCGTCCGTTTCCGGAACCAGAAAAACAACATATTTTTTGCCGGGCCGGAACTGTTCATGGTAAGCTGACCCCGCCGCATAAATAATGTCGCTGTTCAGTGAAACGCCGTCCGGCTGGTACAGAACGGAATCAATATGCGCCGGGTAGTAATAGGTAGTGAACGTCAGCGTGTGACCGTCCACCGTGTCGGGCAGATACACGTTTTGCGTGGTCGCTTCTCCCGTAACGGAAAGGACAACGGCGGCAAGGCGCGGGTTTTGGGATTCGAAAACCTCTTTGATGGATGATGGAACACCCATGCTGATCTGTTCGTTTTCCGCTGCGCACGGATATTCTGCGCGCAAAGCCTCCAGAGCGGCTCCGCTGACAGGTTCGGGGTACGTTTGGCGGCAGGCGCATGCGGCGCCAACCAGACAGACCGCCATCAAACCGGAGATAATGCGGCCAAAAAGCTTTTTCATACAATTGTCTCTCTTCAAAATAAGCTTTGTTCTCACGGGTTTGCGTAATATTTCCGTGTGAATTCACTGTTCTATGCACAAAGCAGCCCGACGACTGCGGCAAGCTGCGCCAGGTTAAAGGCACATCGGAATCACACCCAATACAAAAAAAGAATTATAAAGGTGTCGAAGACAATTATTATTATAATATACCACAATTATACTGTCAATATGTGCAATGTCTAAAAATAGAAGGCTATTTTTAGACATGCAGTTCAAAAGTTGGGATAAAAACGCGTGTTTAAGTCACATAAAGTTTAATCCTGTTATTACTGCAGAGGCTTTTGCCCGCAAAGGCGCTCGGCGTATTCCTTCAGGTCTTCCAGGCAATTCAGCTTTGCGTTGCTCTGCAGCACCGACCGGCGCGTTTCCGCGGGCAGTGTTTGAAAGTAAAGCAGCATTTCCGGGCTGAAATGAAAAAGGTCAGGCATTTGATTCACATCCTTTCCGGGAGGAGATCGGCGGCCTTTTGCGCGCCGGGTCCCAGGCAGGAACGCGCAGGCCGGTTCGCGGCAGAAAGCCCGGGCGCGGCGCGGCCATTGCGGAAGGGTTCTGCTGCAAATCCGGGTTAGTATGCCCTGCCGGCGGCAAGATTTTCGCTTCACAGAATTTTCTTTTGACTTTTTCAGCTTTTTACAGCATAATAGATAAAAGACGTTTTTGCTCCCGCCGAAAACGCGGCGTACGGGGTCTCGGCGCGGGGCGCAGCTTCTGTAAAATGCAAAACGGTAAAAAGGAAGGATTGCTTTCATGAAAAAAATTCGCTTGGTTGCGCTGCTGGCGGCAGCGGTTTTGTTTTGCACGGCGTTCGGCGGGTGCAAAGCCGACAAGCAGCCGCTTGCGGCTGACACCGTCCTGCTGACGATCGACGGGAGCCCTGTTGCGGCGGAGGAATACCGCACATATTACCTGTATTTAAAGGCGCAGTACGACAGCGGCGACGACGCCTACTGGAGCAGCAACGCCGCTGCCAAGGAAGCGCTGAAAACAAGCGTTCTGGCGCAGCTGCAAAACAAGTATGCGACGCAGGCGATCCTGGACGAAAACAACGTGAAGCTGACCGATGCGGACAACGAAAACGTAGAGGCTCAGCTGGAGAGCCTGAAAAACTATTACGGCAGCACCGAGAGCTATCAGCAGGCGCTGACGGAAAATTATTATACGGAAGAAAGCTACCGGCAGGCGCTGGAGCTTGCGCAGCGCAAGAGCCGTTATGTTTATGAGACTCAAAAGGAAAAGATCCAAAAAAATTACGTCCGCGCCAAACACGTTCTGATCCAGTTTGACAAGCTGGCGGACGACGAAGAAGCGGATAAGGCCGAAAAGCTGAAAAAGGCGCAGGACGTGGCCGCACTGGCAAAATCGGGCTCCGATTTTGACGGGCTGGTAAAGGAATACGGCGAGGACCCGGGAATGGAGAGCAGCCCGGAGGGCTATTATTTTACGACCGGCAAAATGGTGGAAAGCTTTGAGAACACGGCGTTTGCGCTGGCGGAAAACGAGATCAGCGATCCTGTGGAAAGTCAGTTTGGCTACCATATTATTCTGCGCCTGCCGATGGAGGAGCAATATCTGGTCAACAACCTTTCCTCGCTGCTGGAGGACGACTATTACACCGCGTTCAATACGGAGGTCAGCGAGAAGACGGCCGCGCAGAAGGTGGAGTATGCCGACGCTTATTCCGGTATTGACGTTACAACGATCCGCTAAGGCGCCGAAGCGGCGGGCGAATTTTGCAGCGTGAAATGTTAATTTTTTGTAAACAGAGGCTCTTTTCTGCAAAAACCATTCATTTCCGCGCGGAAACGGTTGCAAAAATAAGCTTGATTATGTAAAATAAAAGAAGTACGTTGAAATGTATACCTTTTCGGTGGGGCAAACAGCGGCAGGCTCCGGCGGAGCGCGTTTTAGCCGGCTTGCCAAAATCGTTTTGCAGGAAAGATCGCCCGAAGGGTGCGGGCCGAAAGGTCATATATATCAAACAGAAGTGAGGGGAACGTTATGTCAAACAGACTTTTCCAAAGTGTCGTGCATCAGATGAAAGACGCAATCGACCGAACGATCGGTGTGGTGGACGAGACCTCTGTGACGATTGCCTGCAGCGAGCTGGGCAAAATCGGGGAAGTGAATGAGGATATTACCACGGAGCGGCTGAGCAATCCGGAGCCGTTTGTGATCGGCAGCTACACCTATCAGACGTTCGGCAGCAAGCCGCGTGCGGAATATGTCGTTTTTGTTGAGGGCACAGACGACCTTGCCCGGAAGTACGTTTCGCTGCTGGCGATCTCCATGAGCAGCATCAAGCAGTACTACGACGAAAAATATGACCGCGGCAACTTTATTAAGAATGTAATTCTTGACAATATTCTGCCCGGAGATATTTACCTGAAGGCGCGTGAGCTGCGCTTTAATTCGGACGTGACGCGTGTCTGCATGCTGATTCGCGTGGTTTCCAAAACGGATATTTCGGTTTATGATATTGTGCAGAACCTGTTCCCGGACAAAAACAAGGATTTTGTGATCAATATCAACGAAAAGGATATTGCGATCGTAAAGGAGATCCGCGCAGGCATCAATACCAAGGATCTGGAAAAGCTGGCAGGCTCCATTGTGGATACGCTCAGCAGCGAATTTTATACGCATGTGGTCGTCGGCATCGGCACCACGACCTCCGGTATCAAAGATCTGGCGCGTTCGTTTAAGGAAGCGCAGATTGCGCTGGAAGTCGGCAAGGTGTTCGATACGGAAAAGACGATCGTCAGCTATGACAACCTCGGTATCGCCCGGCTGATTTACCAGCTGCCGACCACGCTGTGCGAAATGTTCCTGCGAGAGGTGTTTTCCAAGGGCTCCATCGAGTCTCTCGATCAGGAAACGCTCTTCACTATTCAGCGCTTTTTTGAAAACAACCTCAATGTTTCAGAAACGAGCCGCAAGCTGTTTGTGCACCGCAATACGCTGGTTTACCGCCTGGAAAAAATCAAAAAGCTCACCGGGCTCGACCTGCGTGAATTTGAAGACGCCATTGTTTTCAAGGTGGCCCTGATGGTCAAGAAGTACCTGACGGCGAATCCGGTTAAGTACTGATTCGAACTGAATTTTTTAAGTACGGCTCTCCTTCCTGCGTGCAGGAGGGGGAGCTTTGAAGTTCATGGCACAAATATCAAATTATTGGAAAGTGAGGCCGGCGCATGGTTGAATTCCGCAATGTTTCCAAGACGTATGACAACGGCACCGTGGCGCTCAAAAATGTGAGCCTGAACGTGCAGAAGGGCGAATTTGTGTTTATTGTCGGCGCGTCCGGCGCCGGAAAAAGCACATTTCTTAAGCTGATTATGCGGGAAGAGGTTCCCAGCGGCGGCGAAATCATTGTTAACGGGCGCAAGCTTTCTACCGTGCGCCACCGCGATGTTCCGTTTCTGCGCCGCACCATGGGGATCGTGTTTCAGGATTTTCGCCTGATCGATAAAATGACGGTGTACGACAATGTGGCGTTCGCCATGCATGTGGTCGGCGCTTCCTCGCGGGAGATCCGCAGGCGCGTGCCGTATATTCTTTCTCTGGTGGGGCTGGAGGAGAAGGCGCGCTGCCTGCCGAACGAGCTTTCGGGCGGCGAGCAGCAGCGTGTAGGGCTGGCCCGCGCGCTGGTCAACAATCCCGGCTTGATTATTGCGGACGAGCCCACCGGGAATATCGATCCCACGCTTTCTTACGAAATTGTGGATCTGCTCAACGAGATCAACCGCCGCGGAACCACGGTTCTGATGGTGACGCATGAACATCAGCTTGTCAAACGCTTTCACCGCCGCGTGGTGGAAATCAGCGACGGCTGTGTAGTGGCCGACACCGCCAACCCCGAACTGGGCCGGGGCGCGGACGCCTGACAAGGGCTTGGCACGCAGCACAGCGGAAAGGTGAGGTTTATTTATGAAAATCGGCAGTATCGGGTACCTTTTGCGTGAGGGGATCCGCAATTTCTGGAGCAACCGGCTGATGTCATTTGCGTCGGTCGGAGTTTTGATTTCGTGTATGCTGCTCAGCGGCGGCTCCGTGCTGCTTTCTCTTAATGTGGCGTCCGTTATGTCCAAGGTGGAACAGAACAATCTGGTGATGGTTTACCTGAACGATAATGTGGGCGTGCTGGAGGCGGTCAAGGTCGGGGACGAGATCAGCAGGATCCAAAACGTCGCCGAAACCACGCTGGTGACGAAGGACGAGGGCCTGCAGGAGCTGATGGATCAGGTGGAGGACGGCGAGGCGCTCCTTGAAGAGCTTGCCGCCGACAATCCCCTGCCGAACGCATACCGCGTGACGCTTTCGGATCTGGAACAGTACGACGCTACCGTTGAGCAGCTGAGGGAGCTTGACGGCGTTCAGAAGGTGCGCGGCGAAAGCGACGTGCCGAAAAAAATTATACAGATGGAGCACACCGTCAACGGGACGCTGATCTGGATCATTGCGCTGCTGATCGTGGTTTCCATGTTTATTATCACGAACACGATCCGTGTGACAATGTTTAACCGCCGCAAGGAGATCAGCATTATGAAGTCCGTCGGCGCGACAGACTGGTTTATCCGCATCCCGTTTGTGGCAGAGGGCATTGTCATCGGCGTCCTTTCCGGCGTGCTGGCAACGCTGCTGATCGATTATATTTACAACAATGTCAGCTGGGGGAGCGAGATGTTCTTTTCGCTGGTCAGCTTTGACCGTTACCGTTGGCTGTTTGCCGCCGCGTTCCTCGGCGCGGGCATCATTTTCGGTGCGATCGGCGGCGTGATTTCCATTGGAAGATATCTGAAAAGCGAGGGGGGAGATCTTTATGAATAAAAGGCTTCGTTGGGTTTCGGCGCTGCTGTGCGCGCTGCTGGTGATCGGCGCGGTATTTGCCTCGCCGGGCGCCGCCTGCCGGGCGGACGCGGCCACAAGCCTTTCTCAGCTGCAGAACAGGCTCAACGCGCTGAAGCAGGAGCAGGCCAAGCTGGACGCACAGCTTAAGAATCTGAAAAACCAGCAGCAGTCCCAAGCGGCGTACCAGCAGTCGCTGCAGCTGAAAATTGCCAATGCACAGGGGCAGATCGATAACCTGAATGCACAGATCTCCGGTTATGACGCGCAGATTTCGGAAAAAGAAGCGCAGATCTCCGACGCGGAGGCGCAGATCAGCGCTAATTTTACAACGCTGAAGGCGCGCCTGAAGGCGATCTACATGCTTGGCGAGGCGTCGATGCTCGATATTTTATTCTCTGCCGACAATGTGACCGATTTTTTGAATCGTTCGCAATTCGTTCAGGCGATCAGCGACCACGACCAGAACATTATTTCCGTGCTGAAGACGCAGAGCGAGAACATCCGGGCCGAAAAAGAAAGCATTGAGGCGGATCGCGCGCAGCTTGCCGAAGCGAAAACACAGTACGATTCTCAAAAACAGCAGCTGCAGAATGCAATGGCGGAAAGCGAACGCATTTCCAAAGAGCTGCAGGCCTCGCAGGCCGTTACCGCCGCCCGGCAAAAAGAGATCAATGCCGCGTTTGCCAAAGCCGATGAAGAGATCAAGCAGTGGTGGATCAATTACTACAGGCAGCAGGAGGAAAACGCGAACGCGAACAAGCCGGAAAGCACCGGAAGCTTTACCTGGCCGATGCCCGGCTATTCCCGCAAATCGAATATTACGCAGTATTTTGCAGGAAAAAACAATCACCGTGGGATCGACATTTCCGGCGCGGGGATCTACGGAAAAACGATCGTTGCGGCAGATTCCGGCGTGGTTGCGGTCGCTTCGTACAATAATGCGGTGTACGGAATTTATGTGCAGATCGATCACGGCGGCGGAGTCGCCACGCTTTATGGGCACACCAGCGGGCTTTTGGTCAAAGCCGGGCAAACGGTGCAAAAGGGGCAGGCGATCGCTTACGTCGGCAGTTCGGGAATCTCAACCGGGGCGCACCTGCATTTCGGCGTGCTGATCCGGGGAACGCCGGTGAATCCGCTGAATTATTTTCAACTGAAATAACGTCAGCCTCTCCGGCCGACTGCAAAGCCGCGGCGGAGGAAAACTGCAGGAAGAGCGCCGTGCCGCTTTGCGGCGGCGTTTTGGAATGGCGGCCGTTTCGGCCAGCTGCGAAAGGACGGATCAGTATTATGAAAAAACGGATTTCCTGGGGCGTGGCGATCGCCCTGATGGCGGTGACGGCAACGCTGACCATGTCGCTGACCTATCAGTATACCATCAACCGCACCAAGGCGCAGGTGGACGATTTGAGCGAGCGGATGAAAATGTATTCCAAGCTCAGTGAGATCGACCAGAAGGTGCGTGAAAAGTATTTGAACGCGCTGGACGAAACGGCATTGAACAATGCGATTGCGCAGGGCTATATGAACGGGGTCGACGACAAGCACAGCTATTACCTGACGCAGGCGGAATATACGGCCCGCCAGCTGGAGCTTGGCGGGCAGAAGGTCGGCATCGGCGTGGACGTTACGCTGCAGAAGGACGGGGCCATTGCGGTAACGCGCGTGACGCCGAATTCTCCGGCCGCCGCCAGCGGGATTCAAAAAGGAGACATTTTGCAGAAGGTCGGTGACCGGGAGCTGACGGCGGACGATTACAGCCGGCTTTCAGACCTGATCGGCGGCGAATCCGGAACAGAGGTGGAGCTGACCATCCTGCGCGGAGAGGAAAGCGTTTCGATTACGGCGACCCGTAAGCAGTTCGATATGGTAACGGTCGATTACCGCCTGATGGAAAATGGGATTGGTTATTTGCGCATTACCGAATTTACCGACGGAACCACCCCGGAAAACGGTACCGCGGCTCAGTTTAAAGCGGCGGTCGGCAGCCTGACCACGCAGGGCGCCACGGGGCTGGTGATCGACGTGAGAAACAACCCGGGCGGCTCGCTCGATGCCGTCGCCTCCGTGCTGGATCAGATTCTTCCGGCGGGCAACATTGTTTCCTCTGCAGGTAAGGACGGAGTTAAGCAGGTGCTGTATACTTCCGATTCCAACCAGCTTTCGCTGCCGCTTGCGGTGCTTGTGAATCAGAACAGTGCTTCGGCGGCCGAGCTGTTGGCCTGTGCGGTCAAGGATTACGGCAAGGGAACGCTTGTGGGGACCACGACCTACGGCAAGGGGACCATGCAGCAGCTGTTTGCGCTGACGGACGGCTCGGCGCTGAATCTGACCATTGCAAAGTTTTTCCCGCCGGTCAGCGATAATTTTGATGGTGTCGGCGTTGCGCCCGATATTGTGGCGGAGCTTTCGGAGGATCTGCAGGAAAGATTTTATTTTCTGACCGACGACGAGGATACCCAGCTTAAAATGGCGGTCAGCGCGTTGATGATAGGCGGGGCGCAGACCAACACAGGCGGCTCGGACGGAGGCGATCCCTCTGCGGAAGAAAGCGGTTCCGCAGAACCCGGAGCGGAGAGTGCGGAAACAAGCTCTGCGGCCGCGCTGGAGGACAGCGCCAGACAGGTGCTGCATTTGTAACCGGAAGAATGGTTTGAGTTGTGACGAAAAAAGCTGCAGATCCCTGTTTGGCAGAGAGCTGCAGCTTTTATGTTTCCGGGGGAGCGGGAGGGTCCGGAACGTATTCAATAATATCGCCCGGCTGACAGTCGAGTGCCCGGCAGATGCTGTTGAGCGTTTCAAATCGGATCGCTTTGGCTTTTTCGTTTTTCAAAATGGAGATATTGGCCATTGTAATGCCGACGCGTTCGGAAAGCTCCGTCACACTCATTCTGCGTTTGGCGAGCATGACGTCCAGAGTAATTCGGATTGACATGGTAACGCTTCCTTTCCCGGCTCAGATCGTCAGATCGTTTTCCGCTTTCAGGGCGGCTGCCTTTTCGGTCAGGTGCGCCAGCACGAGCGCCGCGATCGCTACGGCAACGCCGATCGTAATAATAACCAGAGATGCAATGTAGAATCCGGCCCCAAAGGACGCCAGACAGGCAAAGACAAGAACGGACAGAAAACAGAGCACGGTATCACCCAAAGCGAGGACAGCAATGTTTTTCAAATAACGGACGTTTTCGGTGCAGAACGAACGGTCAGCGCCGATATTGCAGCAGATGCGCCAGAAAAACCAGAGCGCCGCAAAGCAGGGCAGCAGCATTACGCGCGCCACAATGAAAAAGGCGTGGTAGTGTTCCCGGTTGACCGGTGCCAGCCCGGCGAGGCCGCTGTCGA